>CAMAYP010000023.1 GCA_945862415.1 Chryseobacterium gleum
GATGCTAAGCTGCCTGTTGCTATGAGCTGGCGCAACAAGCCATCATTGGGTTGGAACGCACTACGCTCAATAATTTTTCGATCAAGTGCGACTGCTGCAACAATCATTTTGTTTTGTGTGATTGTGCCGGTTTTGTCGCTGCAAAGCACGGTAGCGGAACCCAATGTTTCAATGGCGCTCGAACGACGAGTAAGCACATTTTTCTTGGATAAGCGCCATGCGCCGAGTGCCAGGAAAATGGTGAGCACAACGGGAAACTCTTCGGGTAAGATAGCCATGGATGCGGCCAACCCTGTTAGCAGCGACTCCATGAAGTTGCCTCTCGAAATGTAGAATGCGACCACGACAAGTATGCTAAGGAATACGCCTATCAGCGATAAGGTGCGAATGAACACCTTCATTTCTTTTTGTAGCCTTGTTTCCTCATCCTGAATGGACTGAAGTGAATGTCCAATCTGACCAAAGCGCGTGTTCATTCCGGTGGCAGTTACAGAAGCAAGCGCTGAGCCCTGTACGGCGAGTGTTCCACTGAAAACCGACTGATTCCCTTCATCCGTGTTTTTTGCAACAGGCATTGATTCGCCAGTGAGCAATGACTCATCTACGGAAAGATGGATGCACTCAACAATCGTGGCATCGGCTGCTATGCGATCGCCCTCATGCAACACCAAGATGTCGCCCGGCACTACTTCGCGGCCTGCAATGCGCACTTTTTTTCCATCGCGAACAACCAATGCGCGCGGTGTGGCAAGGTTGCGCAATGCTTCCAACGATCGTTCTGTTTTGCGGTATTGGGCGAACGTGATGCCTATAATGATAAGGATGCTCGATACAAGCACGATTCCTTCGCGATAGTCGCCCAACAACATGTAGAGCGTGCCACAAGCAATGAGCAATAGAAACATGGGCTCA
Source organism: Chryseobacterium gleum (assembly GCA_945862415.1). Taxonomy (GTDB): domain Bacteria; phylum Bacteroidota; class Bacteroidia; order Flavobacteriales_D; family Sanyastnellaceae; genus JAIBBG01. The sequence continues at coordinate 913 of CAMAYP010000023.1, forward strand.
CGAACGACTTCCAATGCAATTCGCCAAATGTTTTTGGGCCCCGCACCGGCGAGTTCGTTGTAACCATGTTGCTTAAGTCTTTCGTTGGCTTCGTCAGAAGTGAGATCGCGTATCATCCAAGTAAAGTTAAATGCAGCACAAGCTTGTAGTTCTTATTTTTGTAGTCGACTAATGAGAATCATATCGACCATACCACATCCTCAATTGAAGATTTCGATTTTTCTATACAACGAAAAATACATCATTGAGTTGGAAGCGGGGCAGTACAAACAGGCATTCAAGATTAGCGCGGATAGTGTTGATGGACCGGAAGGTGTGAAGGCGCTGCTTACTCCTGAGCTGCTTGACAATTGCTTGAATCGTTTTGCGAGTATGCACGGTGATTTTAAGAAGTCGTTTGATCAAACACGAAACACATAATGATTGCAAAGATTTCAATGGCTATTTCCGCTTTGCTGGCGGTTGTTGTAGTGCTGTTATGGTTTAAGGTTTCCGGACTTTCAAATCAACCTGCCGGAGGTGAAGAAGTCGTTCCGGTTGCAGCTGCCTTCTCGGGCGATGGCGGCCCAAGAGCAACTGTTGTTGCGTATGTAAACGGCGATACACTAAACTCGAAGTACGATTTTATCGTTGAAAAATCGAATGACCTAAACCAGAAAATGTCTTCCGCGGAGGAGCGCGTAAAGAAGGAGTATGCACCCCGACAGGCGCAATACGAGCAAAACATGCGCTATGCGCAAGAGCATCCAGATATGTCGGAGGCAGAAGCCATTGCATTGCAAAAGGATATGGAGCGTCTTCAGATTGAGATGGACGAGATTCAGCAGCGGGAAGTAGGTGTACTTCAAAAGAAGGAGACCCAGCTGCAGGAAGAATTGTTGAAGCGTGTAAACGCCTACCTAGACAAGTTCACCAAAGAGCGTGGCATCGATTACGTCATCAATAAGCAGAGTGAATTTCAGTTGATACTCTATGGCAATCCCGACTACGACATTACTGCGGAGGTGATTGCCGGGTTGAATGCTGAGTATGCTTTAGAAAAACAAACCAAATGAGTTTAGCGGCTAGAAAATTACGGGAAAACATTTCGGAGTATATCATCTTTCTTTGGCAGATGGAAGACTTGCTACGTGCTGTTCATTTTGATGCCGACGCGCTAGATGAGTTTATTCATTCCTACGCCCCCGATGAGAAGGCTTTTGAGGTAGAGAAGCTGTGGTTTTCAGGATTGGTAGCTCACATGCGAAAGGATGGTGTTGAGCAACGCGGACATGTGAGCGAAATTCATGAGTTAATTTTCGAGTTGAACTATTTGCACAACATGCTTTTGAATATAGTGCGCGATAAGGCCTACGCTGAAGCGCATCTTCAAGCACAGCCCAACATAAAAGATTATCTTTTGCGCACCGACGGAAAATCGACCAACGATGTCGAAGTATGTCTTACCGCACTCTACGGGTTGATGGTGTTGCGTTTACGAAAAGAGCCGATTTCGGCCGAGACGGATGCCGCTATGAAAACGTTCTCCAACATGCTGGCGAAACTTTCACACCACTATCGACTCATGAAGCAGGGCGAAATCAACTTCTCCCTCAATTAACCGAGTCCTCTCCTTGCTGGGCGTTGATGTAGTTGCGCCAGCGATCAATCACTTGTTCCATGTCGTTGGGAAGTTCTTTTTCGAAGAACATCCATTCACCTGTTGCAGGGTGATGGAGGCCCAGTGAGCGCGCATGCAGCGCCTGACGAGGAAGAATGTCGAGGTTGTTCTGAACGAATTGCTTGTATTTCGCAAAGGTTGTTCCTTTCAAAATGTGATCACCGCCATATTCAAAGTCGCCGAAAAGAGTGTGCCCAATATGTTTCATGTGCACGCGTATCTGATGGGTCCTGCCGGTTTCTAATTTGCACTCTACGAGCGTAACATAACCCAGGCGTTCGAGCACTTTGTAATGAGTAACGGCATGTTTGCCATGCTCTCCATCGGGGAACACAGTGAACACTTTGCGGTCTTTCAAGCTTCTGCCTGTATTGCCGATAACGGTGCCGTCTTCTTTCACATCGCCCCAAACGAGTGCCACATAACGTCGTTCAATTGTGCGATCAAAGAATTGTTTGCTGAGCTTCACAAGCGCCTGATCCGTTTTCGCAATCACCATAACACCGGTAGTGTTTTTGTCGAGACGATGCACTAACCCAGGGTGCGCATCGGATCGAACGGGCAAGTTATGAAAGTGATAGATGAGCGCATTGACCAGTGTGCCACTGTAATTGCCATGTCCCGGATGCACCACCATGTTGGATGGTTTATTGAGTATGATGAGATCTTGATCTTCAAATAGAATTTCTATGGGAATGTTCTCAGGAATCAACTCGATCTCGCGCACCGGATACGGCAATTCCATCGTAATTACATCGAGCGGTTTAATCTTGTAACTGCTCTTCACGGGCACGCCATTTGCACGCACAAATCCATTGTCGCAAGCGTCTTGAACACGCGTTCGCGATGTTTTCTCGAGTCGGTCGAATAAAAATTTGTCGATTCGTACAAGGCCTTGACCTTTATCGGCTACTACGCGGTGGTGCTCAAACAGATCATCATCCTGTTCACTGAGTGCGCCGGTTTCATCAAATTCATTCATATCAGTGCTTCATAAAGCGAGCACTGTATTGCTCATTGGTTGTATTGAAGTAGTGGAGTATATAACAGCCTTGAGAAAGAGTTTCTACAGGAATACGCAAGGTTGATTGATTGGCTATTGATCCGTTCGCAACGCACTTGCCCGTCATGTCAGTGATGCGGTAGGTGTACGATTCGTTAGGTGTGGGCATTTGCAGTTGAAGTTCATTGTGCACCGGATTGGGATATACCATGCCATCCCTATTTTTTGACCCGGATTCTATTCCAACCCAATCTTGAAGTGTGCTGCGAAATACGGGGCGAAACATGACGCTGCCTTCAATACTGGAAGGCGTCCAGTCGGTGCTTCCTTGTAGTTGGTAGAACAATTGGGTGTTGTTGGCATTGGTGTTTTTGTCGAGGCCGAAATTGAGCGATACATTGCTTTGCTGCAGCGTTCCAATATAAAAATTACCTGCGGGCACTGCTATAGGATCGGTGAATGCGAAGTACACAAAAATGTTGGGGCCGCTTTCGTAGTAATGGGGAAGCGAGAAGTTGAAATTGTCGAAGTCGCTGGTTAGCAGATTGCCCGGCTCCCCGCTAACATCATCCCAAGCCTGCAAAATGAATGACTGATCGGTGGCCAGGTATTGAATGGGTTCGAAGTAGATGTATGCGCCAAGTAGTGTGTCGTCTATGGCTGCGTTGAAACGCATCGCAACCTTGCCTCCTTCATCTTGAATGCCATAAGCTCTTTCGGCTGTGCCGTCATCATACGCATAAAAGTTCGTAAACTTCTGTTGAAAACGCATGGTGTCGTTTTGCGGATGTATGTCGGTTGGATTGAATGCTACCGTTACCTCAAACGAGGCAGTATCCTCATCAGAGGGAGCGTCGTAAACGAAGTTATTCAGTGAAAGAGTGCGCTCGAAGGAACTGTACCCATTCGATTGCGTATTTGCATCGAGATCGCTTTCGAATAAAGTAGCGTCGTTGAATGCGATGGTGCATTTGCTGGTGATGTTGGACGTGATGCCCAGGTTGCGCTGCGAATAGGTAATCTGATCGCGCATGTACAAATCCGGATTCTGCTGGAAATGCGCCCAAGGCATGGCTGTAAGGCCAAAATTCAGCAAGCTGTTGTTCGAGTATTGAAAAGCTACTTCGTCATAGAAGAAATTTGAAGGGCTTATATCATCGTTCAACAGAACGTAGTCGAGATGCCAGTGGTCGAGCGCTCCGTGTTGTGTGCAATAGTTGCGAAAGCGAAACCGGAAACCATCCTGGAGGTAAATGAAATCGTCTACACCAACAAACACCGTATCAAACACCGATGCGTCAACACCTCCTTCTTTTGCCCATACGCGCGCCCATTGTCCTTCTTGCAGCGGGCTGTAAAACTCGAGAACAAGTGAATCTCCCTCAGCACCAAGAATACCATCGGCATCGGGTGCATTGCCCAACCCGCCACCCTGGACATGGAATACAAGGTAAACGCTGTCGTCGGGGGTAAGGCCGGAAAGATCGAGGGGCAATGAGGTAAGCGAGTCCGTTAATCCCCAATCCAAAAAGGCATCGGTAATTGTCGGGAAATAGAGAGTGTCGCTGTAGGGAGTGCCATCTGCTTCCAGACCATCCAATGTAGCGACACCGATGGTCATTGGGTTGAGTGGAAAGGTGGTGTTAATGAATGCTGCGTTGTCTGACCATTGCTGCCATTCAACGGGTATAGAGGGGTTGGAGGTTGGCAAGGTGTAGCGCGAAAAGTCGTCGAAAAACGGAATAGGCAGTGAAGCACCTTGGCGCTGTTGGCGAGGAGCAAATCGCTGTTCTTCTAGATACCTGCGGTTTGCCTCAGGATTGAATTGCAAAGGCAGTTCGCGCTCTTGTGCTAGGAGTGGGGCAACGCAGGCAAGAAAACCCGCCAATGTTACCATCCGGAAAATAAAGTTTCGTATCATGTCTAGTCGTGTTGTGTGCTGTCGGGAGCACACGGTGTATTGTACAACCACAAATCTACGATACGCCCGGCGGATGTGCCGCGCTCTGGGTCGTGTATCGGATCCTGGCGACAAACGCGGAAGGAGGAAGAATCTTGTGCAGAGGGAAAAGAAATTGTGGGTTCGAAGCGACAATTGCATTCAAGGCGCAGGGTGTCAAGAATCGTTTTTGCTTGCAGGCATGTCATGCCTGTAAAATCGGGAACGATGATTTTGTCTGTTACAGAGCGGCCTATCACAAGCAATACTCTCGATCCACGAGCTACCTCATCGGATGCTTTGAGCGATTTCCCTCGCTGAGTAACGCGAATGATGCTGTTCACCAAGGTGTTGTTGTCTTCATACAAGGTGTCGAAATCGATGGACTTGTTGCGAAGCTTTATCATGGCAACGGTGGCATAATCACCTTGTTTTATGCCCAGTTTTTCCATGGGCGGACTGTAGCGATAAATGGTGAGAAAAACTTGTCGGCCTTCCTTTACTTGGCTTTCAACCGCAGGACTCTGATCGAAGACCGAACCCGCTGTGGCTTTGCGGTCATAAATACTATCAATAACCAGGTAGTCCAGGTTTCTGTCTTGCAGTGCCCGAATGGCGTCTTCGGTTTTAAGCCCTTTCAAATCGGGCACACTTACGTATTCGCCATGATCGGTATACCATTGCAGCCAAAACCACGAGCCCAGCAGCAATACGATATACGTAATGGCAATGCCCAACGCAGCTTTTCGAAAGGGGGTGCTTTTTATAAAACTCGACATGGTTGAATAGTCAACAAGTGATAGTTTCCAAACTTAGGAATGTAAGCAGGGCTTTCGGAGTGTGCAGCAGGATGTTATTGACGAATCAAAGGTTGATAACCTTTTCAAGAAGCCTTATTCAGCGAAAAGGTCTTCCAGTGCCATTTTAAGGAGGTACACATCGAGCGGTTTTTCAATTACGCGCTTTACTATCTCGAATTTCTCGGCTTTGCTGATGTTGTTGCGGTCGATGCTGCTCGAGAGCATAAATACGTCGATGTTTTGAATGAGAGCCGGATCTAATTTCTCTAACTCGGCAAGACAATCGAAGCCATCCATGACAGGCATCATGATATCAAGCAATACAATATGGCGGCCGTTAGAAAACACTTCGGGGTGCTCTTTGAGGTGCGCCAGAAATTTAATCGCACTCGAATACGTGGTGATGAGGTTCGAGATATCGCCCAACTGCAGCAACTTCATATTCACAGAGGTGTCGATGTCATTGTCATCGACTAAGTGGAAATGTATGTCGCTTAAATTCATTGTTGAATGTTCGGTAATTCAAAAGTAATCAGTGTTCCTTCGCTCGGCTTGCTGGTCGCACTGATTTTTCCGTACATTTTATCAACGACAGATTTTGTCAGATACATATTTATTCCACCCGCAGCCATTTTGTCTTGCCCCAATTGCAGGTTAAACAATTGTTCCATTCTGCCGGGTTCAATACCAACACCTTGATCAGCAATGCGGAAAATTGCTTTTTCAGCATTTTGAATGATTGTCAAGTGTATGTCGTTCGACGATTTGCTTGGATCTGAAAACTGAACTGCGTTGTTAAGAAGGTTTTGCAGGACGATACGAAGTCTCGATGGATCCGATAGAAATGGTCCGTTCAAATTGAACTCCGTTTTGATCGTCCATTTTGCAGCTGTGAGGTTCAGCGGAATTTGCTGAATTATTTGTTGTGCAAGTTCTTCTAGATTAACCGAAACGTTTTCTGCAGCCGATTTGCTATTGCTGTAGTACTGCGTTATTTGCTCGCCGAAACCTCGTAAACGTGCCGCTTGGATTCGAATAGCTTCCAAGGCTTTGCCGGCCTCAGCGTCGGTAATGATTCGTTCGATTTCTTCAACAGCCTTCATAATCTGCTCTGTAGGATTGCGAAGCTCTTGACTGGCGCTAAATACAAATTGTTCAAGCGTGGCATTGGATTGCTCCAGGTCATTACTCTTTCTAAGCAGTTCTTGTTCGCGTCTGTATTTTTCCAATGCATTTTCGACACAAACTGCCAGCTCATTAGCATCCCAGGGCTTGGCTACATAACGGTATACTTGTCCCTTGTTGATGGCATCGATTACCGCTTCGATGTCGGCGTAACCCGTGAGCAGTATGCGCACCGGGTGCGGGAAATCGGGTAGTATGGTTTCGAAGAATTCAACGCCACTGACTTCGGGCATTTTTTGGTCAGAGAAAATGATCTGGATGTCGTTGTTGTTCAAGATGTCCACCGCCTCATGGGCGCTGGTGGTTGTAAACACATTGTATTGACGGCGGAAAAGCGCTTGAAACGATACGAGGTTTTGCTCTTCATCGTCGAGATAGAGAATGCTGAATGGTTTGCTCATCTTTAAATCCGCGTTATGCTGCAGAACGTGATTCGTGGTTACGGTTTCGGGGCAAATGTAGGATAAACTCTGTGCCTTTGCCGGGTTGTGTAACGACGTCAATTTGGCCTTGGTGTTCTTCAATTATGCCTCGTGCAATGGCAAGCCCCAACCCCGTGCCTTCGCCAACAGCCTTGGTGGTGAAGAAGGGTACAAATATCTTGTCTACTTCTTGCGCATCAATGCCGCAACCGTCGTCTTTCACGCGGATGCGTACGAAGTCATGATCATGTTCTGATGTTATCCAAATGTTGCGTTGCAATGCGTTTCTTCCCGGAATGCGTGTAGCATGTATGGCATTCGATATTAGATTGGCGATTACTTGGTTGAGTTTTCCCGGAAAACAGTCAAAAAGAGGAATGTCGGACGCCAGATTATTATGCAGTGTTACTTGTCCACTCGTTACTCCTTTCATCACTACCAGCGTCGACTGGATGCATTCATTGATGTTAGCCGCTATCAGCGTGTCCTTGTCGGTTCGCGCGAAAATGCGAAGCCCCTTCACAATTTCTGCCGTCCGTTTCGAACCTTCCTCGATACCTTGAACTAGCTGTCCAATTTCTTTTCGCACAAATGTGATGTCTAGCTCTTCACATTGCTTCTTTACCATTTCGAGATCATGCGCTGTTGCGTCGGGACCAAGCGCTTGATAGGCGTCGAGCATGGCAAGGACGTCGGCAATATCGCGTTGAAGAGGACCTACGTTCGAGTTGACGAAATTGATGGGGTTGTTGAGCTCGTGGGCAATCCCAGCTGTCATCTGACCAAGGCCGGCAAGTTTTTCTGACTCCACCAGCTGTTTCTGGGTTAGTCGCAAATGGTCATATTGCGACTGGATGTAATCTTTCGCTTCTTTTAGCTGTGTAGTGCGCTGATGCACTTTGGTTTCGAGCAATTCGTTTTGCGATTCGATGGTTTTGATACGTTGTGCATCGGCTTCTTCTTTTTGTTTTCGGAGCAAATTGATTTTATCGGCGAGTGCGAACGAAAGCAATACGCCTTCGATAGCCGATCCGAATGGGAGCGAATACACCGTCCAGAAGTTATACGGGATAACCCCAAAATCTTTCATGGCGAAAATGGTACACGCCACAATGAATACGGACCATGAAAGCAGAAAGTACCCGGCAGATCGATTGCCTTTTTTCTTCGCCCGAATCGACGCGATAATTAGCAAAATGGAAGAAGCTGCGCAAAAATTAATGAGGTTATAACTTTCAATACCGAAGCCGGCAAAGCAAAGGGCAAGCGCAACGCAGTAGAGAGCTGCATAGCCCAACAGTATTTTATCGATTACCGGTGTATACAGTTTCAGTCGAAGGAAGTTGCGCGCGAAAAAGACTGTTGTAATTCCGCTTACTGCTCCCATGATGTGCACTCCATTGCGACCAAACCACTCATTGCCATGCCACAGATAAGTATTGCCATATCCGAAAAGAACGGCTTGAGTAAGCGCTATGGAGAGAATGTAAAAGGAGTAACCTGCATAGCCACTTTCTTTTGTTGCGAAAGCCAGAAATAGGTTGTAGAAAAACAACACCGCTATGATCCCGAAATAGAGATACATGATGGCATCTTCTTTCCCGGCCAATCGGAGTATCTGATTGCTGTCGCCTACATATATCGGTGCAATGAGTTGTTTGCTCGACTGCAATCGGAGCATGAATTCTCCACCTTCAGCGGGCAGTTTCAGAGCAAAACCCGAAGGTGTCTCAAATTCAATCGCATGTGTATGCGTGCTTCCCGAAATGCCGAGGATTTCAACGTTTTTATCGATCTTATAAAGCTCTAGGGTCTCAATGGAGCTATTGCCAATGTAGCAGAGTGAGTTGCTGCTGTTGGCTTCGGGACTATAGGTAAACCGAACATATTGCCAACGGTTGTTGAGTCCGAGATTGGGCACTCCGCTATTTGTTGGCGCGTATTCGGAGCTATGAGCAATTTCGCTTATCGGAAGGTTGGGGTCGCCCGTATACACCAAGCAATTGCCAAGAAGTAATGAGCTACCGTCGCCCGCAGTAACCAGGGTTGAAATAAGGCACCATGCAGCCATTAGTAAAATACGCATCGAATGTGAAGTCATTCTTTTTAAAGTTGAATGGCTTTTTATACGACGAATAAGAAATTAGTTTCAGAAAACCGGAATTTCGTGGCTCTTTTTGAGACGCAAGTCGTAATGAACTTCGATCGAGCCTCTTGGTGAATCTTCGAAAAATGTGCAGACCGGTTCTTTCATGAGCTGAAAAACGCGCGTCCGATTAAATTCCTCTGCGAACTCCATGGTATGGATGTTCGGATTTTTCAGTATCACCGATATAAACTCAGGAGTGGGGTAGGGCAAACGTCCGTTTTCTCCTACTTCAGACACCTCAACGAGTCCATTTGTTTTGATCATTTTTTCGGTATACGGAGCGGCGAAACAAAAGAAGTTGGTTAGTCCGATTTCTGCCATTACTGGAATAGCAGCAATGCACAGGAGAGGTGTAAGTCCTTTTCCGAACACTTTTTTGGCACTCCACAGGCCACAAGCTTCGGCGGTGCCTTCCGGGAGGGTGGCATGTATTGCAGGAAGTATGCGCGGGTCTTGTTCCTTGATCGAATCGATAATTGGCAAGGTACAGTGTTCCGAATTGAAGCGATGTACCCTCAGTCCGGCCACTACTTCCTGATCGCTATCGATCGCAACGAGCACAAATACATTGGGGTCTTTCATCCAGGAAGGCTGCGCAGAATTAAGATTCTTGATGCCCAATTCGGTAAGGACACCTGTGTGCCCGTTGTGGAATAGTGCACAATACTCCGGGTGCTCTACTGCCTGAAAAGCCTCTATTCGGTATGCCCCCATCACATCAGACATGCCTTTCTTGCTTGGAAGATTGGTAGTTGGCGGTTGATTGAAATTGTTCAAGTATGTCCATGCGGAAGCGGCCCGAGGGTATGGAATCGCCCAGCAGTATTTGCCGCACAATTTTGGCAGCGAATGCGCCACCCATGGCTACATCGGTTGCCAGCTGAGGCCACGTCGTGATTGTTTTGCCTATCTCGGTTAGTGAAAACTGCGCGCGCTGGCTGGCTTTCGATGGTTCGATGATTTGCGCCAGTAAGTGCATGCGCTGTTCCGGATTGTTCCAGTCGATAGTTGCTTTCTCATTGATAAGGCCATGAAAAATCCGACGATTCGAATCTAAATCGAAGCGCTCCACGTCGAGCATAAGTGAATCGCTCGTGTCCATTACAACCGGAATGCCGCGCTCGCGACATGCCTTGCGGAGCATGATTTTCATTTCCAAACTATCGCATTCGTCAACTACCAAGTCAAGACCATCCAGAAAATCGTTCATATTTTCAGGCAGTAAACCTTTATCATAACAACTTACTTCAACGAACGGATCTATTTCGGCTATTTCGCGGGCAACCAGGGTTGTTTTAAGTTCCCCTTGGTGAATCATGCTGCTGCGTATTCTGTTGAGGTTGGCAAGTTCGAGTGTGTCGAAATCTGCTATGCGAAGGCTGCCGCAAATACGCTCCATGACGAGGGAAATGGCAACCGACTGACCAACACTAAGTCCCACAATACCCACCTTGCACGCGGAAAGATGATCTTGTTCCTCCTGCGTTATTTTGTGCAGGTTACGAATGGTGCGCACCCGAATAAACTCCTCTTTCGAGAGGCAATGCACCAATGTGTTTCTCCATGGATAATAAACCCAGACGCCGTTTTTTTCGTCGTCGTTACGATCGCTGTGAAGGACAATCTGTTCAATTATTTCTTCTTCTGAAAGCGGTCGGCTCGGATGTGCAGCCTTAATCCATTCTCGCAATTGCTCTTGATACACATCGACAATTTGAATGGACGATGACTGTTCGCGGATGTTGTGTAGCACGGCTCTTTCCAGCGGGTTGTTACCGCTAAGAACGAGTGCTTGTCGGGGAGCCTGTTTGAATGATTGAGCCATTAGAACGGGTGTATTCAGCAGCGCATTCATATGGAAAACGCAGTTTCCTAAAAATACCCTTCCCGGCAAAGGTGATAACTATCACTTTTCCGCTCTGTCAACAACCCGATGTTGAAGCCTTCGACTAATGTTCGACTATACCCGCATAAATGAAACTAAGCACTCTTTCCGGTATTGGAAGAAGTCCCAGCGATTGTGCGGCTTGCACAGCTTGCACATCACTTTCCAGCTTGCACAAGTCACCGGCTTTTCTGAACTCCCAGGCATTGAGTGTTTGCTCCATGCGCGGGCGAATGGTTTTCGCAAAACAATCGGCTATGGCCTGTTCTTCAAACTGCGGTTCAATGCCGGTGCTGCGCACTATGTTTTCATTGAGTCGAGCTGCAATTGCTTTGTTGCGATCGACAAGGCTGCGCTCGTGCAGGTACAACAGATATTGCACCGGAAACTGAATCAGTGCGGCGTTGAATAAGTACAGCACTGCGTTGAGGTGTCCTTGGCGGTCGAGTGAGCTTATCCAGCTTGGTCGCACTTGGTTAAATTCTGAGCGGTCATATATAAGCCATTTATCAATGTGCAGCGAAGGCATGCAGCCCTCAGGTGTTTCTTCATTGAAGAGGAAACACAACTTTTCCAATGTGATAAATTCATGCGCTCGATACGAGGCAATGGTGCTTTTTTGCGTGCGCACACGAAACCGTATTCTAAACTGATCTTCCATTGAGCTCCATCGGAAAATCCGCGCAGCTACCATCGATTGGGCCAAACACGCCCAACGCAGCATATGGTAATGATCGCGTGGGTGAAATATGTGCGTGAATGCATCTTTTTGCATTAGCGCCGGAATGTTAAAGTCATCGGGCCGTAAACCAAGCAATGTATCGAGCTTACTGTCCATTTCCCGATAGTGGGCATTGCGCAAATCGAAGACGGCGTAAAACTCATTCGGACGCACAGGAATGGATTTGAATTGCTCCATGATATCCTCAAGGTTGCAGTTTGAGGTGTATGTGCTTTTGTAGCTAGGAATATGCGAGAAGAGCAATTCAAGATTACGTGATAATATGATTTCACGCAGAATATCCAGTTCATCCACAATGCTTCTGCAGTCGGCCTTGCGTGCATCGAAATCATCCACATTATCTACACGCGCATGATCGAGCAAATCGTTCAAAACGGCTTTCCAACTTGGGAACAGAAGTTTTCTTTTGGTTTTCTTACGGGTAAAGGCATGTTCCAATGCGATACCTTGTTCGGGGGCATTATACAGCATAGCTCAGGTGGTTTAGTGCTTCAATTCTAAGAGAAAATTTATGGAACATCACAAGTTGTTGAAATCTTGAAAATCGGTTGAAAACATCGCTTTTTATGCCATAATCCTCTATATGATTTTTTTTTCGAAAAATTCGAAGCAGGCTGTTCGACCCGATTTGCTGCTCGCAAGTTTGCCTCGAATAATTCAAAAAAATAATCACACGATGAACAAGTATCCTAACATCAAACTACTGCGTATCCAAAACAACTACAAGCAGGAGTATGTAGCTGATATTTTGGGCATATCCCAGCCTGAATACAGCAAAATCGAAGGTGGAAGTCGCCGCATCGATGCATTCATGATTACAGAGCTGTGCAAACTTTATGATGTGAAAATGGATGATCTGCTCAAGCGCGATCATTCCGCAATGTTGCATGCTATGGCAGGCGAACCAACCCTTGCGGGAGGAGGTTACGGGCAGCCGGTCAATCATGAATTGCTTTCCAAACTGATGGACAATTACACCGTTTTGATTGAAAACTATATGAAGCAGCAACAAACAACCGAGCGGATTATCAATCATCTGTTTGCACAGCAACGAGCATAAAGCCATTGGTCTTTTTTGCGGCGATTTGTAACCCTGCAGTCCAAGGTCGCGTTACAAGGCATCCATACACCACCTTAAACTGTAAGGCTATGAATCAACATGCTGATGCACTTGTGCACCACGACATACTCGACGGTAAACCCCGTGTGCTCTTCCTCGATGACGATGAGGCCAACCTGGTAGCATTCCGTGCGAACTTCCGAAGTCAATTCGAGATCTACACCACCGTGTCACCTTTTGAGGCATACAACCTCATCGATGACATGAATATTCAAGTAGTGCTGGCCGATCATCGCATGCCTTCCATCAGCGGTATTGATTTCCTAGAAACCGTAGCCCGCGACTATCAAGGAGTGCAGCGTATTCTGGTGACCGGTCACTGCGATGTGAATTTGCTTGTAGAAGCAATCAACAAAGGCAAAGTAGGTGGAGTGTTATCGAAGCCTTTCAACCCGCTAGAAATTTCGGCTGTAATAAGCGATGCTTGGAGCCGGTTCCGCGAGGTCTTCGAAAATGATATTGTAATGAAACAACTGCGGAGGCAAAATCAGCAGTTCGAATTCATGCTGCGACAGCGTATGCTCTCTTAAACTAAAAATAGTACGACTTGGATTTTCATTGTTTTTTGTGATTTGTATGAGATCGGCTTGCCTTTGGGTGAGCCGTTTCTTTTTTCAGAGCCAACGTTTTTTGCGGAAGTAAATGAGCATTCCGCAAACGAGTAATAACATGAATCCAAGCACAACGAAATACCCGTTTTTACTGCGCAGTTCGGGCATGTTGTCGAAGTTCATTCCATAGACTCCCACAATAAAGGTGAGCGGAACGAAGATGGTCGTGATGATGGTGAGCACCTTCATTACCTGGTTCATCTTCATGCTCAGGTTGCTGTGATACAGGTCGAGCAAGTTCACGATTGTTTCGCGGTAGGTCGATAGATTTTCTGACTCAAAGATGATGTGGTCATACAAATCACGATAATACTTGGACATGTCATCGTCGAGCTCACGCACCATTGTGTTGATGGCTTCCTTGAGCGGGTCGATGTTGCGTTTGAAGTCGAGCAACTCTTTGCGCACCGCTAGAATGCTCTGCATGGTTCGCTCGTTGGGCTTGCGCAATACCATACTTTCAATGCGTTCCAGATGCCGCGCAAATTGTTCGCTTACTATGATGTAGTTGTCAATCACAACGTCCAGTATCATGTAAGCGAGATAATACGCATTCTTGCTTCTCACTTTGCCTTTCGAAGTGCGAATGCGCTCTCGAATGGTGTTGAAACTGTCGCCGGGCCGCTCCTGAAACATGAGCAGGTATTTGTCGGACACAATCAACGAAAGTTGTTCGATATTCAACGCCGAGGTGCGATGGTCGAATTCAAGCATCTTCAGAGTTACAAAAACATAGTCGTCGAAAATTTCAATCTTCGGTCGACTTGTGCTGTTCATGATGTCCTCCAGCACAAGCATGTGGATGCCAAATTCTTTCCCAATCGCTTCCGTTACGGTGGGGTCGTGTATGCCGTCGATATCAAACCAGCTAACGGTTTCTGAATGCACGTAGGTAGCGCATTCTGAAATGTTGATCATCTGCTTTTCTCGCACTTCGGCCTGGTCATAATCGATGAGCCGAACACTCACGGGCGTGTCTTTACGGTCGCCTACGTGCATGAGCACTTCCGGGCCTACGCCCGATTTTGCGGAGCGAACTATTTCTTCTGCTTTCGGTGACATGTGTTCACGAGATTACGAACGAATGTATGCAGCCGTGTTTTTTTTACGCGAAACATTCAACAGGTGCAGGCTCATAAACAGGCTACAGATGTGCCGAGCGAGGTGGGGAAGTTGCCAATTTTAAAACGAAATAGTTAGCATATGAAAGTTCACTTAATTGCTATTGGCGGAAGCGCCATGCACAACATGGCCATCGCGCTATACGAGAAGGGTATCGTGGTAACAGGAAGCGACGATGAGATATTCGAGCCGAGTAAATCGCGTCTAAACAAGCGTGGATTATTGCCTCTCGAAGAAGGTTGGTTTCCCGAAAAAATCACTGCCGATTTAGACGCAGTCATCGTGGGCATGCACGCTCGCAAGGATAACCCGGAGTTGCTGCGTGCGCTGGAATTGGGCTTGCGCATTTTCTCGTACCCCGAATACATCTACGAACAAACGAAAAACAAAACGCGTGTGGTAATCGGCGGTAGCCACGGAAAGACGACCACTACTGCCATGATTCTGCATGTTGCCAAGCATTGTAATTTGGAGTGCGATTTTTTGGTGGGCGCTCAATTGGAGGGCTTCGACTGCATGGTTCGATTCACAGAGAGCGCTCGTTTTGCAGTAATCGAAGGCGATGAGTATTTGTCTTCGCCCACTGACTTGCGCCCGAAGTTTCATTTGTATCATCCGGATATAGCCTTGCTAACAGGCATTGCATGGGATCACATCAACGTGTTTCCAACCTTCGAAAATTACGTGCGTCAGTTTGATATTTTTCTGGATAAGATTAGCCCTTCCGGTGCATTGGTGTATTGCTCGTTGGACCCTGAAGTGAAGCGAATCAGCGAATTGCACGGCGGCGATTTCAAGAAAATTCCATACGCTGTTCATCCGCATACGGTGCGCGATGGTGTAACCTTCCTCACTACGCAGGCAGGCGAGGTGCCGCTCATCATTTTCGGGGAACACAACTTGCAAAATCTGCAGGGGGCTATGGAGGTATGTCGGTTGATGGGTGTGAACGATGCTGATTTCTATGAAGCCATGAAGTCTTTCAAAGGTGCTGCTCGTCGTCTCGAGCCGGTGAAAGAAACCGCAGACTCGGTCATCTACAAGGATTTTGCACATTCGCCATCCAAGTTGAAGGCTACTACTTCCGCGTTCAAAGCGCAGTTTACAGGCAGGCGTTTAGTGGCGTGCATGGAGCTGCACACGTTTTCGAGTTTGAATGCCAATTTTCTGGGTGAATACAAAGACTCCATGAAGGCTGCCGACAAGGCTTACGTGTACTTTAATCCGCATACTATTGAGCACAAAAAGTTGCCGCCTATTTCACATCAACAGGTGAAGGATGCCTTTGCTTCTGATAATGTAGAGGTGTATACCAACTCTAGCGAACTCATGCAGGAACTAAAGTCGCAGTCGTGGCAGAATGCCAATCTGCTGCTCATGACATCCGGGAATTTCGATGGAGTTGATTTTGTGCAGTTGGCTGATGAGCTGATACCGTCAGCCTAATCCCACATCGAGCAGCATCATGACCAAAAACCCTCCGATGAAGCCCAGGGTGGCTACGTCGGTGAATTTGTCTTGCTGTGTTTCGGGTATTACTTCTTCAACCACTACGTAAATCATAGCGCCTGCGGCAAATGCAAGGGCATAGGGAAGTATGGGTTGAAGCTGCATAACGAGTAATGCTCCGGCAACACCTGCGATGGGTTCAACAATGGCCGACAATTGGCCATACCAGAAACTCTTGAATTTACTCAAGCCTTGGCGGCGCAGGGGCATCGAAACGGCAAGGCCTTCAGGAAAGTTTTGCAAGCCTATGCCAATGGCGAGCGCAACAGCACCGCTAATGGATGCTTCCGGAATACCGGCTGCCACGCCTCCAAACAAAACGCCTACAGCCAAGCCCTCCGGGATGTTGTGAAGTGTGATGGCCAACACAAGCAGCATCGTGCTGTGCCATTTAGTCTTTACTCCTTCTGCCTTATCCTCAGGGAAATTGAGGTGTAGGTGAGGTAGTATTTTGTCGAGACCAAATAGGAACAATGCACCCATAGCGAAGCCTACGGCTGCCGGCATGGCTTTCATGAAGCCCTCACCCGGGCTCATGTCGATGGCGGGAGCAAGCAGCGACCAGAAGCTGGCCGCTATCATAACACCTCCCGTGAAGCCGAGCATACCGTCGAGCACCGAGCGACGCATCGTGTTGAAGAAAAAAACCAATCCAGCACCTGCCGCCGTTACAAGCCAGGTGAAGGTAGTCGCAATGAGAGCGCCTGTTACGGGGTCTAGCTGTTCGAAGAATTTTACAATACTCTCTTTCATGCCGATTTGATTTGCTCGGGTGCTATTCAGAATGAAATCTGAATATCGGACGTTCAGTTGTCCGTGTGTAAATGTATTGCATCTTGATTTAAAATTTTCTGACTGCCTATTGCGTAGGTTTGTGCCATGCCGAAAAAGTTATTTGTGGTTCGACATGCAAAGTCTGATTGGTCGCACGAGGGAATGTCCGATTTCGACAGGCCGCTCAACGAGCGTGGCATGCGCAACGCGCCGTTCATGGCCGATCAATTCGCTGAGGCTGGTCATTCACTCCATTTCATTTTGACCAGTCCTGCGAATCGCGCCATTACCACTGCAGATTTTTTTAAGCGCCGCCTTGGACTTAGTGAAAAGCAATGGGACACCGAACGAAAAATTTACGAGGCCGATGCAAATCGACTGCTGACCATCGTGAATGGTCTGGACGACGCGCACGAAAGCGTAATGCTGGTTGGACACAACCCCGGTTTGTCATCGCTTGTGAACCTGCTCACCGGCGAATGGGTTGTAATGTCCACTTGCTCCATAGCCGAA
Source organism: Chryseobacterium gleum (assembly GCA_945862415.1). Lineage (GTDB taxonomy): Bacteria > Bacteroidota > Bacteroidia > Flavobacteriales_D > Sanyastnellaceae > JAIBBG01. The sequence continues at coordinate 18,347 of CAMAYP010000023.1, forward strand.
ATTGAGATACCCTTCAACTCCTGGTCGATGGTAAGCGCAGGAACCGGCAACTTGCTTAGTTTTGACTTCCCTAAACGCTATGTATAACATGAAGAGTCTTAGTCAGAACTGGAAGATAATATTCACCCTGGCGGCAGTGGCGTTGCTTATTTCCATGCTCTGGTTCTTTCGCGTCATTATCGCTTACGTCGTTATAGCGGTGGTTATCTCGTTTATATGTGAACCTATTTCCGATGGCTTGGCGCGCTTGCGCATTCGCAAATGGCGCTTACCCGATTGGTCGCGTGCAATGGTAGCACTGAGTAGTTTTTTATTGGTGCTTGCCTTGTTGGCGGTGCTGTTCTCGCCGCTTATTACAAGCGAAATCAGGATTATCAGTGAAATAAACTCCGAAGAGCTTTCGCGCCGAATCGATGAGCAGGTGCAACGATCCGGTTACGACATGTCTAAGTACACAGCGGGCGAAAGTCCAACGCAATATGCCGTTCAGTACCTGCAACGAATCTTTAGTACCGAATGGTTGCAGGGAGCATTCAATGATTTGTTTGGAGTAGTGGGCAACGCCATAATTGGGTTGTTTGCCGTGCTGTTTATTTCATTTTTCTTTCTGAAGGATGGATTTCTCTTTTCGCGCATCATCCTAACACTTACACCCAATTCACAAATGAGCAAGATAAAAGTGATACTGACTCACAGCCATGGGTTGTTACGCCGTTATTTTTTGGGTGTGGCCCTGCAGAGCATGATCATGTCATCTATGGTTGGTGTTTCGCTGTATGTGTTGGGTGTACAAAATGCATTTCTCATTGGGTTGTTTGCCGGAATGGTCAATGTCATTCCGTATCTAGGGCCCTTGCTTGGAGCCTCATTGGGAATGCTCATTGCACTAACCACATCACTCCATCTCGATTTTGAAGCGCAGTTGTTTCCGTTGCTTTATAAAGTCGCTCTTGTTTTTGTATTTGCACAAATTATTGATGCGTTCGTCGTTCAGCCGAATGTGCTTGGCAGCAGTGTGAAGGCTCATCCACTCGAGATTTTCATCGTAATACTCATGGCAGGTACCTTAGGTGGAGTAGTAGGTATGGTGCTGGCGATTCCCGTTTATACGATAATGCGAGTATTTGCAAGAGAGTTTTTGTCGGAATACAAAGTGGTTGAAAGCCTTACCAGGCCGCTTCGAGAGGACGATTGAACCAACTTTCCAACAAAAGCAAAACTTGTTGTGGATGCGCTACACCAATTGATTTAGTTTTGTATCCCGTAAATGCACATTCGCGCATTTCATACGGGTCATGTCAGAAAACATCAAATACATCTTTGTTACCGGTGGAGTAACTTCATCGTTAGGCAAAGGAATCATCTCAGCCTCTCTAGCAAAACTTCTCCAATCAAGAGGCTATCGCGTAACCATCCAAAAGCTGGATCCCTACATCAACATCGATCCGGGAACCTTGAACCCTTATGAGCATGGGGAGTGTTTTGTGACCGACGATGGCGCAGAGACGGATTTGGACCTTGGACACTATGAGCGTTTTTTGAATGTGCATACTTCGCAAGCCAACAATGTAACTACCGGCAAAATCTACCAGAGTGTTATTGAAAAGGAACGCCGCGGCGAATACCTGGGCAAAACAGTGCAGATTATTCCGCACATTACGGATGAGATCAAGCGATGCATTCAGATACTCGGTTCAAAGTCGGAATTTGATTTTGTGATAACGGAGATTGGTGGCACGGTGGGCGACATTGAGTCGTTGCCGTACATTGAAGCAGTGCGTCAAATGAAGTGGGAAAAGGAAGACGATTGCATTGTAATCCACCTTACCCTCATTCCGTATTTGTCGGCTGCCGGAGAGTTGAAGACAAAGCCCACGCAGCACTCGGTAAAGATGTTGCTGGAAAATGGAGTTCAGCCCGATATTTTGGTCTGCAGGACAGAGCATGAGTTGTCGCCTGCCATACGAAATAAAATTGCGAAGTTTTGCAATGTGACCCCTAATGCGGTTATTCAAAGTATAGATGCTTCGACAATCTATGACGTGCCCTTGCTTATGCTCGAAGAAAAGCTCGATGAAGTGGTTCTTGAAAAACTGAGCGTTCAGCCCAAGGGAGCGCCCGATTTAACGCAGTGGATCGACTTTCTGAATCGATTCAAAAACCCGAAAGTACAAACTACCATTGCGCTCATTGGAAAGTATGTTGAGTTGAAAGATTCCTATAAGTCAATTGCTGAGGCTTTTATTCATGCCGGGGCAGCCAATGAAGTGGGAGTAGAGATACGCTGGATACATTCTGAAGAGCTCACTCCGAAAAATGCGATCGAGAAATTGCAGGGTGTAGATGGCGTCTTGGTAGCACCCGGATTTGGTTCACGGGGTATGGATGGAAAATTGGAGGCTATTCGCTATGCGCGTGAAAGTAAAATTCCCTTCTTTGGAATTTGCTTAGGCATGCAGATGGCTGTCGTTGAATTTGCCCGCAATGTGCTTGGCTTTGCTGATGCGCATTCAACGGAGATGAAGGAATACAGCACTCACCCCGTCATCAGTTTGATGGCTGAGCAGAAAACAGTCATGCACAAGGGAGGCACCATGCGTTTGGGGTCTTATCCCTGTCGCCTCTTGGCTGGCAGCAAAGCAAGTGAAGCGTATGGCGGCCTTGAGCGTATTGAAGAACGTCACCGTCACCGTTTCGAATTCAATAACGAATACAAAACGCAATTTGAAGCTGCAGGAATGAAATGTACGGGTATTAACCCTGACAGTGGATTGGTTGAAATTATCGAACTACCTGATCATCCATACTTCCTCGCAGCACAATTCCATCCGGAATACAAAAGCACGGTCATGAATCCTCATCCGCTGTTTGTTTCATTTGTGAAGGCAGCAAAAGAGTATCACTCATTACATGTTTCGGAAACTTCTCGTCTGGCCGATGCGCACAACTGAGTTTAGAGGCCGCGTTTGATTTTGGCGAATATCAAAATCCAAAAGCTGAAGAATACGATTCCGGCCTGTACCTCCAGAAACGATTCGAAGAGAAAGTTCATTCCGCACAGAATAGCAAACACCTGCGCAACATGCAACTCGTAGCTTATTGAAGTAAATCGAACCAGCCAAAACAAGAGAATAACAAGTACTGCCAATCCCGGCCAACCATGCTCTGCGCCGGTTTGTAGAAACTGGTTGTGTGAGTTGAGATGATGTTCCTCGGCAAACGTTTCCCCCTCCACTAAGTAAAGGCCATCCAATATTTTTTGGACAGCTCCGGTTCCCGAGCCAAATGGATGTGTCATCAGTATTTGCCAAGATGCTTGCCAGGTAACCAAGCGCAGTTGGGTGCTGGATAGGGATACGGTTTGCACTTCTGCGACTGCAGCGCCCTCCGTAGAATTTGTTGTAACATGCAGATCTTGCATGGCCATTTGCACTCGATGAGCAGATTGAGGCAAAACGGCAGTGGTTCCAACCACAATTGCTATGGAGGCCAACGCCGCGATGAGAACTGTTCTGAAGGCAGTCTGCTTGCTATGCGCCTTGAAGACGCAGAGTAGTATAGTAAGAATGGCTCCAATCAAACCGGCTTTCGACGCAAGCAATCCAATGAATGCCAACATGCACGCGATCGCTGCTGCATGCAAGCGAGGTTTGTTGAGCAGGTATTTCTTTTCAAGGGCTGCATTCACGAGCAGATAGATGCCGAAGCTTTGATAGAGCGATGCATAGGTAGGATGCACATACCAGCTCAGATTTTGATAGCTCATGAAGTAGAGGTCGTGGGCCTGGAAGCTGATGAAGCTAGCCCGGAGGACGGTGATGGTTAGAAATGCAAGACAGCCCAGCACAAACGACTGGGATATCTTACGGAACGCTTCCAAGTCAAGGTTGGGTAGCATCCATGACAGCAGCGGAAAAATTAAAAACGAAAGCTTTATTTCGAGTTCCTTCAACCCCCGATCGGGCACATCAGTGTAACAAAGTCCGCCAATTAGCAACGCATAGAGTATCATCAGGCCAATTGGAAAGCCAATTCTCACAGGGGATTGTAGTTTTTTGAGTCTAATGGTTCTGATGATGGCATAAATGAACACGATGCCAATCACAAGGGGAATCAACTTTTTCGCACACGGAATGGCAAAGGCCAGCGCCACCAGCACATTTTCTGGCCAATTGTCTTTGTGTGTTTTGGGCAGATCCATTATGAATTGCCGCTTATACGGGCTACTTGCGGAAGATGGTGACGCAGATGTGCATCCATGAATTCAAGTGCATGCAGCACAGAGAGCATTCCGGCGGCAGGTTGGCGAAATACTAATTTGTGAAAATGCTCGGGTTGGATGGTTGAAACGAAAGCAAGCAGCTCTGCGCGCAAGGCATTCCATTTTTCCATGAGGTCGCTAAGTGCTATCGCATTTGAAGGTTCCGGAAGTATATCGGGTGCTTTGTAACGCTCGTTGCTCTCAAGCCTTGCGTTGATTGATGCACTGCTTGCATGATGATCGTCGCCTGCGTCCTCGAGCGCATCCCATCCGCCTGAACTTTTCTTTTTCATGTAGCCAAGTGTGCCGCCTTCCGATGCCAGTAAGTGTTCTACCACTTGCGCCAAGCTCCACTCACCGGCAGGACCAACGTGCGGATCACAGTTAGCCGCGGCGATGGCTTCCTCCAATAATT
>CAMAYP010000024.1 GCA_945862415.1 Chryseobacterium gleum
TCTTTGAGCGACTGAATCCAAATATGGTCGGCCTCCTGCAAGAGCTGAACCTTGTCAGGTGTAATGTCACCCAATATTCGGATACCCAACCCTGGTCCGGGAAAAGGATGCCGCTCAAGTATCAATGCAGGAATTTCCAATGCTCTTCCAACCCTGCGCACTTCATCTTTGAAAAGCAAACGCAAGGGTTCAACCACTTGCAGCTTCATATAATCGGGCAATCCACCTACGTTATGGTGACTCTTAATCGTTTGCGATGGGCCGCCGCTGTGCGACACCGATTCAATCACATCAGGATAAATCGTACCTTGACCAAGCCAGCGGGCGCTTGCATGCTTTTTAGACTCTTCGTCGAATACTTCTATGAACGACTTTCCAATTGCCTTTCGTTTCAACTCCGGGTCAGAAACACCCGCCAGGGCAGTATAGAAGCGCTCGGATGCATCCACGCCGGTTACATTCAATCCAAGATCTTTGTAACTATCCAAAACATCCTGAAACTCATTTTTACGAAGCAACCCATTGTCGACAAAAATGCAGTGCAGGTTACTTCCTATAGCACGTTGTATGAGCACTGCAGCTACGGTTGAATCTACACCTCCGCTTAGTCCCAAAATAACTACATCGTTGCCCAACTTCGACTTGAGTTCTGCAACGGTTTCATCGACAAATGAAATGGGTGTCCAGTCTTGAGCGCACCCGCAAACGTCTACCACGAAATTGCGCAGCAGCTGTGTACCATCGAGGCTGTGATATACCTCCGGGTGAAACTGCACACCGAAGGCTTTCAGATCGGTGCGCTCGTAACCCGCCACTTTAACATCGGCCGTTGAGCAAATGATGTGGGAGTTGGAGCCGGCATCCAAAATGGTATCACCGTGCGACATCCATACTTGAGAGTCGGAGGCAATGTCCTTCATCAATACAGAATCACTCACACGCGAAACCAAATGAGCTCTTCCATACTCGCGATGAGTTGAGCGCACCACTTCTCCCCCATTCTGCCTTGCCAACAGCTGCGCACCGTAGCAAATTCCCAACACCGGAAACTTGCCCAAAATGGCAGATAAATCGGGCATGGGCGCACCTTCCTGATGAACCGAAAAAGGACTTCCGGAAAGGATAACCCCACGAACAGAATCTGTCAATTGGGGTACCTTATTCCATGGGTGAATCTCGCAGTAGATATTGAGCTCACGCACTCGACGCGCTATGAGTTGAGTAACCTGTGAGCCAAAATCAAGAATTATAATCGATTGGTGCATGGTGCGAAATTACAGCAGCAAATCGCGCGCGCTTGTTACTATGGAAAGGTTGTGGAGAAATTGCAATGACCTCCGGTGCAAGTGGGGCGGAAATCGATGGACATTCGAACCATGTTCGAAAACCTGATCAACAAACGCATCAAGCTGGCCTCAAAGAGCCCGAGAAGGCAGCAATTGCTCGAGGGCCTTGGATTGTCTTTTGAAATTTGGACCAAAGATGTGAACGAAGACTATCCTTCTCATCTTGAACGCGAGGCCATTCCACTTTTTCTAGCCGCAAAAAAAGCGGAAGCCTTCCGAAGCGAACTATCGGATGGTGACATACTCATTACAGCCGACACCATTGTTTGGATAGATGGGCGGGTATTGAACAAACCTAGTGATCGTGCAGAAGCCATTGAGATGATTGGGATGCTGAATGGGAATACACACGAGGTATATACCGGCGTATCCATAGCAACGGTTGAAAAAACAGAGTTAATCTGTGATCAAACACGCGTTCATTTCTCTCGACTTACTTCAGCGGAAATTGAACATTATGTGGACAACTATTCACCTTATGATAAAGCCGGTTCCTATGGAGCCCAGGACTGGATTGGTTTGGTGGGCATCGATCGCCTCGAAGGCTCTTATTTCAATGTCATGGGACTGCCGGTTCATAAGGTGTACCAGGCGCTGAAGACATTCTAATGAAAAATAAGGCGAATACCGGCTGTGTTGCGCACGAGTTTCTGGATTGCGTAGGTCTGATAACTCGAATCCTCACCAATAAGATTGTACCAGCCATGCGAATAGAACACTTCCAATCGCATCACACTCTTGTCGTTTGCCAACGGATAACCAATAAAAACATCCGTATTTAAATTGGACGTTCGCATAACCGGTTGAGCGTCGTTTAGCGCCTTTACTGTAAGCACAGGACGCAGACTTAAACCAAATTCGGGCTTTGCCTTAGGCCTTGGAAACGCTTTCGTGCGGTAGCCGGAATAAATCCAAGAAATAGGAAACTCGAAAGTACCCGGGAACACACGTTGTTCACGTTTATAGTTAATCTCCGTTTGATAAGCAATCGTGGTTGGTATAAATACAGCCTCGATTGCGGGGCGTATGATTGAACGCTTGCCCGCATAGAAATTATAGCAAAAGCCTGCGAACATTCCAGGAGCATTTTTCAGCTCAGGTTTTCCAACGAAGGTTCCCACGAAATAGGACGATGCGTCCATTTGTGCGAAAGAATACGCACCACCAATGTACAAGCCCAAATCCTTGGAAGCCCGCACACCCGTAGAATCATTGCTTGCCGCTCGTGCATCGGCGCACCAGCAGCAAGCAATGAGAAGGATACACAACGAATAGATTCGCAGCATTCCAACGAGCATTATTCAACAATAAAATCCTTGTCGCTCAACTTGGGATTGATGCGCATCTCAGTGAAGCTAAACTCCATCGATTGCGGACCAGCCGACTGTTTGAACTTCGATGGATACTTCAAAGTGCGCAACGCCTTGCCATCAGCAACAGTTGCTGTGCCGTATTCGGTGTATTTCGTTTCAGCTAGGACAGCCTCTTCGCCCTCACCTTGCATCGAGGTTGACATTATTTTCAAGCCGGTTTTCATATTGTAATAATCCGTTGAAACATCACCGGTCGACTTGGTTACTTCCACCACATACACATCTTCTTCATCCACTTTGGCCAATCCTTTCAGCACGGCTTTCGCGCCATATTTTTCGTAATTGGCCTCTACCATCATATCAATCTGCATCTTGAAGTCAACAATTTCATCGGCTTCCATCGGCTTCTTCGCACCCATTTGCACATTAACACCCTTCGTTCCGTCGAATACTTGCTTCATCATTTCATTGCCATTCATCGAAATCACATTCACCAACTTCGTGTTGTCCTTCACTTTCATATTTACAGCAAGTGCCATAGGACCAACCTTCATTTCTCCCAATTGCTCATACGATTTCACCAAAGCAAATACTTCCTTTCCACCCATCGCATTCACATACGCATCAATAACGGTTTGAATAGTCACACCATCGGGAGCAGGCTTCATATCAGAGAACGGAGTTCCATCGGCATTCAAAATGTCTACTTTTCCTGAAGCAGCAAACTTCGCAAGCTTGTCGGCTACCTCGCGGTTACCAACCACAGTGATGTAAGCATTGGCCGGACGCAAAACACGCTTGGCCATTGCCTGCACATCGGCCACTGTAACTGCATTCAATTTCTGAAGATACGTTTCATAAAAATCTTTCGGAAGTTTATACTTCTCAATGTTGAGAGCAAAATTTGCGATGGTTTGAGGACGCTCTAGTGAACGGGCAAAGCTGCCAGTCATTATGTTCTTCACTGTTTGCAATGTGCTATCAGCTACAGGTTGGCTAACCAAACGATCCATTTCAAAAAGAATCTCGGTAACTGCGCTATCCGTAACTGCATTTCGAACGCTTGCACCTGCACTGAATGACCCAATTACATCATCGGGCGAAATGCTTGAATACGCTCCGTAGGTATATGCCTTGTCTTCGCGCAGATTCTGCATTAGGCGCGTTTGGAAACCGCTACCACCCAAAATGTTATTCAGCACACTAGCAACAATTGCATCTTGCGTTCCAGGCTCGAGGTTCACAGGATACGTTACATCAATTACACTTTGAACAGCGCCTGCAAGCGGCACGAACGCCACAACATTTCCCTGAGGCTCCAAAGGAGTGGTATAGGTTAAGTCGCGCACTTTCTTTTGTTCCCATGCACCGAAATACTTGGTTGCCTGTGCTTGTGCCTTTTCAAAAGTGATGTCGCCCACCACTACAAGATATGCCACATTTGGACGATAGAAGTCGTGGTAGTAGTTGTACAAGTCATCGGTCGTGATTGCTTTCAAGGAAGCTTCTGAGAGCGACTCACCATAAGGGTGAGTAGCGCCGAACTTCATAACGTTACCGATCTTATCTGACATGGCATTCGGGTCGGTCTTTTCGCTTGTCAAATTCGAGAGTTGCTGCTTACGGTTCTTCTCTAACTCGTCGGCAGGGAATGTAGGATTCAACACTACATCCGCCATCAGCGTTAGAAAATCTTCCGAGTGCTTAGCGAGGCAGCTACCAAAAACACCGTTAGCAGAGGTCGATAAGGAAGCCCCCATGAAATCAACTGTTTCATCGATTTGCGCCTTGGAGCGCGAGCTCGTACCGGCCTTCATGAGTTCACCACTCAGCATCGCAAAACCGGCGCGATCACCTTCAAACAAAGGGTCGATGTCCAGGTTGATGTTGTATGACACTCTAGGCAGCTTGTGGTTTTCGACCACTACCAATTTGAGTCCATTTGGCAACGTAGCCATTTGGTACTGTCCGATTTGAATTTTGGGAGCAGGCCCTGCAGCTGGCACAATCGATCGATCGAGCTTTCGCGAAGAATTGCAGGCAACCAGCGCAACTGCAAGAACAACTTGTATAGTGAGGAAGAACTTTTTCATCGTTCGTTGATTCATTAATTTTTGTGGAATTCAGTATTAGTTTTCCGAGAGTTTCGGGTCGTTGAGGAAGTAGAGCACCACGCGATTGTCTTTCGTGTAATACTTCGTTGCCGCATTCATCAAATCCTGTTTGGTAATTGCGTAGTATTTCTCAATTTCAGTATTGATGAGGTTTGCATCACCGAAATACATGTGATAGTTGGCAAGGCTCTCGGCAATACCTGCCACAGAGGCGTTTCGCGACACGAAATCGTTTTCGATTTGATTGCGTAACTTCTGAAACTCGTTGTCTGTGACTGTTTCAACCTTCACACGCTCAAACTCAGCGTTCATTGCCTCTTCAACCTTTACTGCGTCAACGCCCATGTTGGCGAGACTATAAGCAAGCGTTAGACCCGGGTGTTCGGTATTGTAGGTAAACGCACCTGAATAAAGCGCCACTTGTTTTTCATCAACAAGCGACTTATTGAGACGTGAGCTTTCACCCTGCGAGAGCAGTTGATTCAACATATCGATAGCATAGTATTCAGGAGTTCCCTGCGCAGGAATATGATACGCCTGCACAACCATAGGCAATTGGTCTTTACCCCAAACCGTATCGCGCACTTCACCTTTGTTCAGCGGCTCCATCTGCGTTGGGCGAGGTACTTCACCTTGTCCGCGTGGAATAGATCCGAAATACTTCTCAATCAGCTTCTTGGTAGCTGCGGCATCCATGTCACCGGCAATGCTCAGCACGGCGTTGTTAGGGACATAAAACGTTTTGTAGAAGTTTACGAAATCCTGTTCTTGAGCCGCGTTCAAATCTTCCATGCTTCCAATGGGCGGCCAGCTATATGGGTGCACATCAAACGCATGATCGAGCGCTTCCTGAAACAGGTTACCGTAAGGCTGGTTATCGACACGCTGACGCTTCTCTTCCTTTACAACTTCACGCTGTGTTTCGATACCGGCCATTTCAACTTTTGCATGCAGCATGCGCTCGCTTTCGAGCCAGAGACCCAACTCAAGTTGATTGCTCGGCAGTAATTCATAGTAGAAAGTGCGATCCTGTGAGGTATTCGCATTGAGTGCGCCCCCTGCATTTTCAACAAACTTTGCATATTGTCCGCGACCAATGTTATCCGAACCTTCAAAAAGTAAGTGTTCAAAAAAGTGAGCCATTCCCGAGCGACCTACCGTCTCGTTTTTAGAACCCACATGATACATCACCGTTACTGCTGTAATGGGCGTGCTGTGATCTTCGTGCAAAATAACGTGCAGTCCGTTGTTGAGTGTATACTCCTCAAAGCGGATGTTTTGTGCGTGAACTGTTGCCGACAAAGCCAAAGCAACAACCAGTGGAATTCCGTAGATGAATTTCATATTCAGAGATTTGTGGCTGCCAAATTAGGATAAAGCATCCACAAACAAGCCCATCGTTAATGAAACGTTGAATACTTGAATATTCCGAAGCCTGGATTCAAATCGATTGATTCGTTTTCCCGCTCTACCTTGCGCCAACAAAACGGAGCTATGAGTATTTTGGACATTTCACGCACCATCAGCTGCAGCGAGGCAGTTGCATTTGTGCAATCGGGTCAACAGATTGCAATTTCAGAAGATGCGAAAGCACGGTTGAAAAACGTTCGCAAATACCTCGACGACAAATCGCAGCGGCTCAATACGCCTATCTATGGCGTGAATACCGGTTTCGGCTCCCTTTGCAACACTATCATTGCACATGACGACCTAAGCAAGCTTCAGGAAAACCTCCTGCTATCGCATGCATGTGGGATGGGCGATGAAGTTCCGCAGCACCTCGTAAAATTGATGCTTCTGCTAAAAATCCGAGGCGTGTTGTACGGCAATAGCGGCGTTCAACCAAGCACAGTAGAGCTAATGGCTCAACTCTACAACCACGGAATAGTACCCGTGGTATATGCGCAGGGTTCTTTGGGTGCCAGCGGCGATTTGGCTCCACTCTCCCACTTGTGTTTGCCTTTGTTGGGACACGGCGAGGTGCATTATAAAGGACAAAAGATGCCATCAAGCCAAGCTTTGGAAGTGTGCGGGCTCAGTCCGGTTACGTTGAGCAGCAAAGAAGGCCTTGCACTCATCAACGGCACGCAATTCATGAGTGCCTATGCCACTTGGTGTGTTGCAGAAGGCGAGCGATTGATGGAGCGCTCCTTGTCGATTGCAGCACTTTCGCTGGATGCCTACGACGGGCGCATAGAGCCGTTCAATGAGCTGGTGCATGCCATACGGCCGCATGCAGGACAGCAATATGTAGCCTCGCGAATGCGCTCATTGCTTGAAGGCAGCGCAATCGCTGCACAGGCAAAAAGCCACGTTCAGGACCCCTATAGTTTTCGATGCATTCCCCAAGTATTGGGTGCAAGCTTTGATGCTCTTGCTCATGTAAAACGAGTAACAGAAACCGAACTCAACTCAGTTACGGATAATCCGCTCATTTTTATGGAGGCAGATTGCGTTATATCCGGCGGTAATTTTCACGGACAACCGCTTGCGCTAGTGCTCGATTTTTTAGCAATCGCATTAGCAGAAGTTGGAAGTATATCGGAACGCCGCACATACAAATTAATCGGCGGGCAACGCGGGCTTCCCGCCTACCTCGCACCCGATGCAGGCCTCAACAGTGGTTACATGATACCGCAATACACGGCCGCAAGCATTGTGTCACAAAACAAACAACTCTGCACACCCTGTAGTGTTGACAGTATTGACAGCAGTAACGGACAAGAAGACCATGTGAGCATGGGTGCCAACTCTGCTACTAAATGTTTAAAGGTGCTGGAGAATCTCTCGAAAATCCTGGGAGTTGAATGGCTTACAGCATCTCAGGCACTCGATTTACGACGCCCTTTGCAAAGCTCGAAAATAGTTGAGGCGCTGCATTCCGAATTGCGCACTGTTGTTCCCTATCACGCTGCCGATGTGTATCAATCGGAACGCATGCACAAAGCAGCCGCGATGGTATAACGAAACGAGCACTTACTTGCCGGAGCCTTTAAGTACAATGGCTATTGTATAGAAAAGGATTTTAAAGTCCATGGCCAGCGACATATTTTCGATGTAGAGCACATCGTATTTAAGCCGTTGTATCATCTGATCAACATTTTCAGCATAGCCATATTTGACCTGCCCCCACGACGTAATTCCGGGGCGTACGCGATGCAAGTGCCTATAGTGAGGCGCTCGTTCCATGATAAGATCAATAAAATAACGACGCTCAGGGCGCGGGCCCACTAGCGACATTTCACCCTTCAACACATTGTAGAATTGCGGCAGTTCGTCCATTCTCGATTTACGTAAAAATCGGCCAACACGAGTAACACGGCTATCCAATGTAGAGCTTAGCTGCGGGCCATTTGCTTCGGCATTGGCAACCATGGTTCGAAATTTGAAAATTCGAAATGGTTTGCCGCGCCTGCCAATTCGTTCCTGAGAGTACAGCACAGGACCGTTGGATGTAAAGCGAATTGCTGTAGCAATAGCGAGCAAGAAAGGCAACAACATAATTATTGCGAAAATGGATACAGCAATATCCAGAAACCGTTTCATCGAAAATTGCCACTGCGGCATTATTTCGTGGTTCACGCGAATTAACGGCACTCCATAAATGCTATTCATTTTCACGGAACCGCTGAGAATATCGAACATGTCAGGAATGATGCTGATATGAACCTCCCATCCCTCCAGCAAATGCAGGATGCTCTGCAAATCTTTATGGTCGCCACTTTCAACAGCAATTATGATTTCCTCTATATCATGAAGTTCAATAAGTCGAGGCAGGTCATAATACTTTCCGAGCAGTGGAATGTGTTTGGCAAGCAGATTATCCTGACCATTCACGCGCACGAAGCCAACAAAATTGTTGCCCGGTGATTTCTTCATCGCACTAATTTCTTCGTACAAACTCAACGCACGGTCGTACCCCCCAACGATGATGGTGTTGAACCCAATTTCACCTCGATGAACACGAGCAACAGTGCGCGATGTAAGAACTAAACGCAAGAGCAAGGTGAACACAAAATGAGCTGAAAGCAGCGCCAAGAATGATTTGTAGTACTGTTGATAGTACTTAATCTCGTCGTCTAGCAAGAGCACAAAAAAGATGATGAGTACACCGATGATGGTGGCCATTGATACTTGTGCCAACTCCTTCAATCGGTGCCTTCTGAAAACATCCGAATAATGACCACTCACACCATACAAAAGAACCCAGAAGAGCGGCACAATGGTTAATCCAAGGAAGAAATTTGTATCGAAGTCAAGTTTAACGGCTGCGCCAAACTTGAAGGGTTCCAGATATACTTTTCTGTATACATAGAGCACGGTCCACGCAGCAGCAGCCGACACTAAGTCGCCTATCACATACTTCGCTATTTGACGTGCGTTATTCAATGTGCTACTTCACTATTTTGATGTCATCAATAAAAATCAAAGGAATAGATGCTTCATCGCGCGTGCATTCCACATACAGTCGAAAACCATCCGCACCGGGAAACTGGGAGGCGATCATACCCAAATCCATGTATATCTTATTCCACTCCGGCTGCTCAGCGCCTGTTGCTTGCGTGGGAGTTAAAAAAAGAACGGGAAGCTTCGTAGAATTTCCATCTTGAACGACGTAAACACCCACCACAAACGTATTGTTGCAGCTGTAGTCCATCTCCATAAATGCAACATCACCGCCAGTCAGAGCGATGTTGTCCTCGTCCAAATAGCTTATCAAATTGGAAGCAGCGGGCAGGCTCATACGCACACAACGCACACCGGAAGCTGCCAGCAATGGATCATTCAGTAATTCCATCGACCCATCGTTAAAAGAAGAGGCCACAAATGAATTGCCGGCTTCGAAATTTCGACTGGCATCTATCAATGCGTTGTTGAGGTAATAGAACCGCGGATTCAGTCGATACGTTTCACCCCGTACAACATTGATCGTGGTGTCGTAACTAGTGTAGAAAGGGTAGCGAATTCGGCTTGTTCCCATTCCGTTATTTTTAATACCCGGAAAAATGGTAATGGTTTGTGGGCCTGTCTCGAGCAGTGGCAGCGAAACAGGTGTATCAACTACACCTAGAATATTACCATCGTTATAACACCACAGCTCCGAGATACTATTGCTGTTGCTACCTTGTAAAGTTTGTGTTGAGAAAGAAAAGGAATCTGCTTGTATAAACGCCGGTAAACTTTCGACATCAGAACGATTGCAGGCAACTGCAAATACAACAACATACATCCATCTGGCAAGCCGCATATAACTCCGCAAGTTCATTAAAAGGTTGGCAAATTAAGGCATCGCACCGAAGCGCTGCTGAATAACCACGCAAAATCGAAAAAATTGCGCTTGTTAAAAACTTACGTTTCTCCTTAGTTGAAATCCTTTGGAGGCTGAACTTCAGGGTCTTGAATTAATACGTGCTGAGCCATTTTCTCGAGCACTTGTAATGCTACCTCCAGCGCGCGCGTGCCATCTTGCAGGGAAACCACCGGGAAGTCGTTGTTATGGATGCAAGCTGCCAGCGATTCCAATTCATCTCGAATAGCGTTGGAAGCCGGTATCGATGGTTTGTCAAACAATATTTCCTTGTGTCCACGGTCGCCGCCCAAATCGATTGTGACCGAGAATGGGTCCGGTTCTCCCACTATTTCCTTCATCCGCACAATCTCAGCCTCTTTTTGTAAGAAGTCGACCGATATATATGCGTCCTTCTGGAAGAAACGCGATTTGCGCATGTTCTTCAATGAAATTCGACTGGCTGTGAGATTGGCTACACACCCGTTGTCGAGTTCGATGCGCGCATTGGCGATATCGGGTGTATCGCTCAACACAGCCACTCCACTCGCCGATATTCGCCGTGCATTGGCACCCGTCACAGAGAGGATGATATCAATATCGTGAATCATCAAATCAAGTACAACAGAAACATCGGTTCCGCGGGGGTTAAACTGAGCCAAGCGATGCGTTTCAATAAACCGAGGCTGATTGAGATGATGTTTAACTGCTTGAAACGCCGGATTAAATCGCTCGACATGTCCAACTTGGACTTTAACCCCGGCCTCCTTGGCCAAACTTATAAGGGTGCGGGCCTCTTCTGACGTGCTCGTAACAGGCTTCTCAATAAAAACATGCTTCAAACTACGAATGGCCATCGATGCGCTTTCAAAATGATTGCCCGTCGGGGTTACAATATCAACCACATCACATGCTTCTATGAGCGATTTCGCATTGTGAAAAGCCATCGTGCCAAATTGTTCGGCCGCCTGTTTTGCATGCTCCACATTGGAGTCAAAGAATCCGACGAATTCATATACATCAGGCAATTCCAAGATACACTTCATGTGAATCTTGCCCAAATGTCCTGCACCCAGTACTCCTATTTTCAGCTTATCGGCCATGGTACAAAAATTCGACTTCGCTGTGTCTACACTCCATGGTTAATTTTTAATTTTCAACATCGCATAGCGAATGAAACGAGCCATTAGTTTTAGCCACAGCTATGTTGGAAGATTCATACAGACATAAAGGGCTTAGGAAGAAGCTTGTAGACGAACTCAAGCGGATGGGAATCGCGAATCAGCGCGTTCTCGACGCGATATACGCCGTTCCGCGTCATTACTTTTTGAGTAGTGCATTTTTGGAATTCGCTTACGATAATAAAGCCTTTCAGATTGGTGTTGGACAAACTATATCACACCCATTCACGGTGGCCACACAGTCAAGTTTACTGCAGATTGAACCTGGAATGAAAGTGCTCGAAATTGGCACGGGAAGCGGTTTTCAATGTGCTGTACTCTGTGAATTAGGTGCTAAGGTATATTCCATCGAACGACAACAAGTGCTTCACAAAAACGCCAAGAGCCTGCTAGAAAAAATGGGCTACAAGCCTTATCTAAGCTACGGAGATGGATTCAAAGGCTTGCCCGCATTTGGTCCCTTTGACCGCATTCTATTCACCTGTGCCGTTCCGAAACTCCCGGATGAGTTGTTGATGCAGTTAAAACCGGGCGGTTTGTTGGTCATGCCATTTGGAGAAGGAGAGATACAACAAATGATGCTTGTGCAGGAACAACCTGACGGCACATTCTCCAACAGCTTTCACGGAGAATTCTCTTTTGTTCCCATGCTGGAAAAGCGCACTTCCGCTCAATGATTCAATACATGAATTCCCACGCGGTTCTGTAACCTCCTATGGACTCTGCATATTCCAAGAATTCTGCGAAAAACCGATCATTGCCCAACGTAGCACTGTCGCCAATGATTACCAATTTCATGCGGGCGCGCGTCATGGCTACATTCATGCGCCTGTAATCGCGCAGAAAGCCAATTTCACCTTTCTCGTTACTTCGCACCAAGCTCAGATAAACAACATCACGCTCTTGCCCCTGAAACGAGTCGATTGTGTTCACCGCAACACCCTCCGCCCCAGCAAATTCGCGATGAAGCAACTCAACCTGCGCACGATAAGGTGAAATAACAGCAGCACTCCATGAACCGCTCTGGTCCTGCTTCAATTGATCAAAATGTTTTCGAAGAATACCAACTTCCTCCGGGTTGCAGCGCGATTCTCCTTCTTCACCTGCCTGCTCCTCAAAGCCACAACCGGCGGTGTCAACAAACTCAAGCGGAAGTGAGTTCCCAAGCAATCGTTGTGCTACCGACGCATGCGCCTCGAGTTCGTCTTTATAAAACTTACGATTCGAAAAAGCCATAATCGACTCGTGCATTCTGTATTGCACCTTCAATAGCGCGGCCTGACCAATTCTCGCGATGCCCTTTTCCAACAGCGTAACGGAAAGTCCTTTTGCCGCTGCCTCCTGGCTCTTCACGGTAGGTGGCAGTTGAAAAGGATCGCCGGCCATGATCACACGCTCTGCCTTCAAAATAGGAACCCACACAGCAGGCTCAATGCCCTGTCCTGCCTCGTCGATGACGACCGTCGAAAAACGGCGACCCGCCAAATCGTCGGTTGCAGAGCCGATGAGTGTGCATGCAATTACCTGAGCGTCGTCGAGCACCTTTTGTATCAGATACGATTCCAATTCGCGCGCTTCTCGGCTTATTTGCTTTGCTTCGTGAAAAATGAGCTTTCGCTGCTCAGCCTCTTCCCTTCCAAACGAACGTTTATATTTAGCACCCATCTTTCGCAAATCAAGTGCACGTCTTTTAAGCTCTTTAATCTGTTTAAAGTCCTTCTCCTGCTGCAAGAGCACATCCAGTGTAAGGGCCGTATTATCTGTTTCAACCTTGGCCAAATTTCCGAGTCGAACCACACGCAGACCTTTAGCGGCAAGGCACTTCGCCAAATGATCAGTTGCGGCATTGCTTGGTGCGCACACCATAATTTGTTTCTCCTCGCGAAGCACTTCTGCCATCGATTCAACCAAGGTGGTTGTCTTGCCGGTTCCGGGAGGTCCGTGCACGATAGCCATGTCTTCAGCATTGCAAATAGCCTTCAGGGCTTCGTTTTGAGATTCATTCAACACGGGTGACAAACGGGGAGAACCCGCCTTTACGACAGGTTGCTCATAACCCAGCAGCACATCGCGCAGGTGCTTAAGCCGCCCCTTCTCTACATTGATCAATTGATTAAGCGCCTTAAACATCTCGTCGTAGGTGCGTGTATCGAACAAGAGGTTCACGCCCAACTTACCCTCATCCACCCATTCAGGCAGCTCATCCATAAAGAATGAAATTTTCATGCGCTGATCATCCACATATCCGATTGTGCCGGTAAGCGAATACTCTTGATTCCCATCAGCAGCAGAGAAGAAGCTGACGGGTGCGGCGCTTTGGAATTTATGCTCGAGCTTATCGCCCGGGTTGCGTTCGAGCACCACAAAAGGATAAGAGCCAATACCGAAACCCGTTTCAACAATTCGAAGCGGGAACCAGGTTATGCCATTGCGCTTGCGTTCCGGAATACTCGTTTGTTTGAGCCAAGCTTCATGCAGCGCATAATCTTCCCTCTGCTCAATTCGCAACACGGCGGCAAGTTTGCCCAATTCCTCGATAGCGTCCATCATATGGCTGCAAATATGGCGCTGGGCAAAAAAAAAGCTGCTCGAAAGAGCAGCTTTTCATACGTATCGTAGAACTATCGGATGATTGTAAGATCGCCGGTGTAGTAATCCATTCCTGAGTTTTTATTTACTCCAACAACATAGTAGTAAACGCCATCGGGAGCGCCATCAGCGTTCCAAGAGCCGTTGTAATCCAAGTCTTCGAATACCAAATTACCCCAACGGTTGTAGATCTGGCAAGTACTTTTTGGATAGCGACCAATGCTGGTTACATCAAATGTATCGTTGTCGCCATCGCCATTTGGAGTCATGATGTTCGGAATAAGGAGCACACATTCTTCCGGATCAAAGCGAAGAACGATTGTTCCCTCTTGCGTACAATCTTCTTGTTGAACATGAATCACATAAATACCGGGAATGTTTGTATTGTAAGAGGACAAGCTATAAAACCCAAGCGAATCCGTTTCGCCCTGACCATAATCGGCGCTGTTCTCGTAGTGATCCCAAGACCAAAGCACATCTTGCAACTGATCTTCCATGATAATATCGACCGGCAGTGTTTCGGTGCATGGACGCAACGTGCGATCATCGATAATGAGAGACGGAGCTACAAAGAAATCAATAGAATCAGAGGTGTTGCAGGCAGCATCGAAAACAACCAACTCGTAGTGACCATCATCACTTACAAACAATGAATCATTGTTTTCACCCGGCAACAAATCACCATCCAAAAACCAATCAAAAGTTGCAGCTGTATTCACTTGAGGCACACAATTCAGCATGACAGGATAAATGGCGTCACAATCAAACTGAGGTGATTCGGTTGAAATAAGTTGCGGCACTATAGACACAGTTGCTTCATCGCTGCCTTGGCAGTTTTCCAAACCAATTGCCGTAACGGTAACCGTATAGGTAGTCGCCTCCGTAAGGTCTCCAACGGTGGGGGCAGCTACAACAGTGCTCGACAGACCGGTTCCGGGTGTCCAAGAATAAGCGTACGGTGCTCCCGCAACAGCATTCTCAATAATCGCTTGAAGTTGGTTATTTGCACCAACGCACAATGGAATATCCTGCGCATTTACCTCCGGAGGAGCTATTGCAGTAACGGAAATGTCCCTGGTAAACTCACAACCGAAATCATTCAATACTCGATACTGGAAAGTATAGTTACCGGGAGCAGTCGGATCAAAAATCGCCCAGTCACAATCGGGACCGATTTCCGTGAGTGCATTAGGCAATACCCAATAGCTCGAATCACAGCTGGTTCCAACGACCGGGGTAAACTGAAGAACGTTCGGATAAAATGAAGCATTGAAAGCGATACCGAATTCGAACACATAACCATCGTCGGCACCGACTATATCGCAAACCTCGAGGGTCCATGCACCATTCAAAGGACAGCCAAGAAGGTCCTCAAAAGATCCTTCCGGCTCATAATCACCGGCAGGAATAGACCCCGATACTCCCCCCCCTGCAAGGTATTCCATCCAAGTACCTCCGGTTGAGCCAGGACTAAATGAATACTCATAACCAATGCCAGGAACCCCATCATCAGCATCAACAGGTTCACCGAGATAGGTTCCCGAACCGCCCGCCTCCGGGAAAATACTCATTACTGAGCCATCAGGACAAATTATAGCGATAGTAATATCACCAACAAAAGAGTGCTCAATACTGAAATAGATGCTGCTGAAATCCGTCACATCATCAATAACCGCTGTTCCAAATTGATTGAAAACGATTTCGGTTTCCAAGCAACCCTGGTTATCCGGAATGTAAATACCATTATCGAAAACCAAACTGTTATCTTCAATCCATGTAGGGGAACTTCCGTTCTCCGTTTCATCACCAATTACGGTTCCGCCAGACTGAACAAAACCCTCGGTGCCCAGCAATACAGGATTGCCTATGCAGAAATAATCATCGCTTACTGTCAAATCAAATTGGAATGGTGTAGAGACAAGCACCACAACCTCAGGAATATTGGCACTTTCACAACCATTGCTGTCCTCGATGAACAGGCGCACTCGATAACCGCCGGGTTCGTTGAATGGATGCTGAACGACAGACCATGTTGCGGTATCGGTTGTACCATCGCCAAAATCCCATGTGAAATTTTCAAGTGTTGCACCTGCTGTCCAAGTAGAGTTACCGCCGTAAAATTCCACCGACTCACCTGGACAAATTTTCACGGTATCGGCATCAGCCAGTATATCCGCGATTGGAAAATCACATGGCACACCGCACACTATTCGCATCGAGAAATCACCGGTATTCTCATCGGCATTGGATGTAAATGTTACCGTCAGGCAACCCGAAACATTGGAAGCCGAAGGACTAATAGTTTCAAACAACAATTCCTGCTGAGCATATTCTCCGATTAAAGGAGAGGCTGTCGTAGGTCCGTCGTAAATAGCCAGCACGTCGCCTAATGATATATCACATCCGATAAAGTATAGATTTGCTTGGGTTTCGGGTGCCTGTGGGCAAATGGTTGTCTGGTTGTTTGAATTCGGCGCATAAGGAGCCAAACCACCACTGGCGTCGTGCATAATAGCATCGCAACCGGTGTAGGTATCTCCGTTACCGATATTAAAAACTTCAGCTTGGGCCCAAACACCAAAACCAACTGCTGTGAGAAGGGTTGTTACAATAAACTTTTTCATTTTACTTGGTGTGGGTTTTAGCGTTTTGAGTAACACGTCGTTGCCATTCTTTCTGCATCATTTCTTCCGAACGAACGATCAATAAATACTGGTTGCCGGATGTTGTTTGAATGGGTAGGTTTTCACATGCTACGGCTTGCTGTGGCAAATTGAAAAGCAGTGGGTTGAAATCAACAACCATAGCATCGGTCAATAGCACTGCGTTGCCATTTCTATCTGTCAACGTGTACCATTCCGTTTGTGCTTCATTCTTGATTTGCTCGAACCAGCACAATTTCTCTGCACGAAACTCGAGCAAAGCCTTATCGTTGGTCGACATTGCGCCAAGTTCTTCAGCAGTATGTGCTTGCTGAACTCTAATGGCGGGAGAGCTCTGCGACCATGCAATTGCAACTTGTACAATCAGAGCACAGATTAATAAGAGTGATTTCATGAATTGGTTCCTTTTTGGTTTGGTGTTACTTAAGGAGGACAAAAATAGGAGGACAGAAGTTGTCTGAGCGATCATTTTTTAATTTACCCGTTGTGAATAAATTGCGCCAATCAAAGCTACATGCTCCATGCTCCATGCAGATTATAATCGTAGAGGATTCCCAATTAGCCAATCAATGGCTCGATGTACCTGCAAGCATTTATGCTTCCGACAGGAATTACATTCCTCACATTCGCCAAGACATCGCCGGGATCTTCGATTCGAATAAAAACAAACTGTATGCTCAAGGAAATGCCATGAGGTGGCTTTTAGTTGACGATTTCAAAAAACCGATTGGCCGCATTGCTGCTTTCTTTTCCCGGAAATACTCAGAAGCGCAGAAACAAAAAACAGGCGGCATTGGTTTTTTTGAATGCATCGACCAGGATGAAGCTGCGCATTTATTATTTCACGAAGCCGCCGACTGGTTGAAGAAGCAAGAAGTAGAGGCTATTGACGGCCCCATCAACTTCGGAGAAAAGGAAGCCTATTGGGGTTTACTCATTGATAACTATACGGACATGGGCAGTTTTCGCATGAACTACAATCCTCCGTATTACCGGCGTTTATTCGAGAATTTCGGCTTCAGTATTTACTACGAGCAACTTTGCTACAAGCGCGATTTACACGTTCCAGCGCAAGAAGTCTTCGCACGGAAATCACAACACCTGTTGGAAGACACCTCGTATCGAGTGACGAATGCCCGCGGTAAAAGTTTGGAGGACATTGCCCTTGATTTCGTGACTATCTATAACGCAGCATGGGCCGTGCACGACGGCTTCAAGCCGATGCGCATAGAACAGGCGCGCAAAGCCATTCAGGCGATGCGTCCTATTATGGACCGCGACATCATGGTGTTTGCCTATCACCAAGAAAAGCCCATTGGCTTCTACATCAATCTACCCGAAGTGAATGAGTTCATGCAACATGCAAAGGGCAACCTAAATGCACTTGGCATGCTTCGCTTTCTTTTCCATAAACAGTTTAGCAAGCGACAGGTTATGGTAGGCATTGTGTTCGGGGTAGACAAGGCCTACCATGGGCGCGGAGTTGAGGGAGCCATGATTAAGTATTGCGAAGAACATATTGTACCCTTGAATCGATACCATGAAACGATCCTCACCTGGATTGGCGATTTCAATCCGAAGATGGTACACATCGCAGAAAATTTAGGAGCATCTCTTTATCGCAAACTAGCCACCTATCGTTTGTATATCGATAATACGCGACCTTTTGAAAGGCATCCATTCCTTTAAAAACGGGCAAATGGAAACTTTTTTGATATTCCTTGTAGAAATTCTTAACAAAGGTTGCTAATAAAAAATGTGCGAGTATATTTGCGCCCGCTTTTCGCAAAGAAGATCCTGTAGCTCAGCCGGTAGAGCAATACACTTTTAATGTATGGGTCCTGGGTTCGAATCCCAGCGGGATCACTAAAGTAGAAGAAGATTGAGGACAGCAACACTGTCCTCTATTATTCTTCATTCATACTAAAATTCGCCCTGGTGGTGAAATTGGTAGACACGTACGTTTGAGGGGCGTATTTCGCAAGATGTGCTGGTTCGAGTCCAGTCCAGGGCACCAATACAACTCCCGCTTTTACGGCGAGAGTTGATTCATACCACAGAGTAGAAGTAACTCTTAAAAAAACTTCAGAGGCGCGAAGCTGAAGAAGCCATGATACCGAAGTGGCGGAATTGGTAGACGCGCACGTTTCAGGTGCGTGTGTCGAAAGACGTGAGGGTTCGAGTCCCTCCTTCGGTACGACAACATTAAAGGAGACTTTCTAGGAAGTCTTTTTTTGTGCCCACCAATCCGTATCCTTGAACCAACTTACGCTCGTTCTGTTTCTAAGACTATGATGCCGTCTGCACTTCACCAACTTGCCCCCCTCACCCAATGGCCGGCACGCAACAATGAGCCCTTGCTCATTAGCGGATCATGCAGTGTAGAATCCGAAGAGCAATATGTAGAAACAGCTGTTCGCCTTGCCAAAACAAACCGAGTACATCTGTTGCGCGGCGGCATCTGGAAGCCTCGAACACGTCCGGACGCCTTTGAAGGCGTAGGTGAAATCGGATTGCCTTGGATGATTAGCGCCCGGCAAGAGAGTGGACTGCCTGTGATGACAGAAGTCGCAAATGCCGAGCACGTTGAACTTTGCCTGAAGCACGGACTCGATGCCGTCTGGATCGGAGCGCGCACAACCGTGAATCCGTTTTCAGTGCAAGAAATTGCCGATGCCCTGAAAGGAGTTGACATTCCTGTTTTCGTTAAAAACCCTGTCAATCCGGACCTTCAACTTTGGTTAGGAGCGTTGGAGCGTATTCAGCGAGCAGGTATTACTCGCATAGCTGCAATACATC
Source organism: Chryseobacterium gleum (assembly GCA_945862415.1). GTDB lineage: Bacteria > Bacteroidota > Bacteroidia > Flavobacteriales_D > Sanyastnellaceae > JAIBBG01. The sequence goes on from CAMAYP010000024.1 coordinate 19,293, forward strand.
GCGGTTTCTCCCATTTGGGTGATAGTATTTATCGCAACATACCCCTGTGGGAAATACCCATCGCATTGCGTACTGAATTTCCTAACCTAACACTCATATGCGACCCTAGCCACATTTGCGGCCGACGCGATTTACTGCAGGCGGTGGCGCAAAAAGCGATGGACCTCAACATGGATGGTTGGATGATTGAAAGCCACATCGATCCCGATAATGCGCTGAGTGACGCCGCTCAGCAAATTACTCCTGAGGCTCTGTCGGCGATGTTTGCATCCATTCATATTCGCCAAGCGCAAAGCGCTGATCTGGCATTTGTGCATCAGCTGCAGACACTTCGCTCACGAATCGATAAAGTAGACGAAGAGATAATTCATTTGCTCGGCAAGCGCATGCGCATTGCCGCAGAGCTAGGTCTTTTCAAGAAGGAGGAATCAGTTACTATTTTTCAAATCGAACGTTGGAAGGAAATTTTAGAGTCTCGCACGATGCTCGCCGAACAAGTCGGGCTCTCAAAAGAGTTCATTCTCAAATACCTCGAACAACTGCACAAAGAGTCCATACGCACTCAGACACGTGTCATGAATAAGCGTGATTGACGTTACTGCGTCATTTCACTTTCACCTGAAACATTGGGCGATCGCCGATAAATCCTGTGAGTTCGTCACCTGTGCTCACCTTGCCGACACCGCTGGGTGTTCCGGTGAAAATTAAGTCACCAATCTTCAACGTCATAAATTGCGACACGTATGCGATAATGGCGTCGAAATCAAAAATCATGTCGCTGCTCGAGCCCCTCTGAACGATGTCCTCGTTTTTCATAAGTGAGAATTGGATGTTGCCCTTTTCAAGCTCTTCCATTGGAATAAAATCCTGCGACACGACCGCAGAACCATCGAAGCCCTTCGCCTTTTCCCATGGCAAACCCTTTTTCTTCAGCTCCTCTTGCACATCACGCGCAGTAAAATCGATACCGACACCAACTGCACCATAATAGCGCGGTGCAAACTCCTTGCTGATGTGTTTACCCAAACGATCAATGCGCAGCACCAACTCAATCTCATAATGCACATCGCTTGTCCAATCGGGAATAAAAAACGGATTTCCCTTGGGCAAAATCGCTGAATCCGGTTTGCAAAAAAACACGGGTTCGGTGGGCACAGCATTACCCAATTCCTTGGCATGTTCCGCATAATTGCGGCCTATACAAATTATCTTCATGTAATGTTATCTCACAAATTCTATGACCACTTTTCGATCGCTTAATCCCTCTTGAACCGAATCGCGATCACCATAATATTTCGTAATGAAGCGATCGGCACTTAGTCCGCTGTTCACCAGGAACTCTTTTACCGAATTAGCTCGCTGCTGGCTCAGGAGCAAGTTCTTTGCTGCGTCACCTGTTTTATCCGCAAATCCGGTTACTATCAATTTCAACTGTGGTGAGCGCGCGAGAATGTCCACAATTTCGTTTAGTGATAAAACAGAGCCCGCATCCAGTTTTACAGAACCCTTCGGGAAATAGACGTTCATGGATCCCGGAAGATTCGTTACAGTACTCTCGTTTCGAGGGGGTGGTAGCATCGAATTACTACCATCAGCCACGGCATCACCGGTATTCATTTTCACCAATGCAAACACCATTTCACGCAGGTCGTCAATTTGCTTTTGCATGGCTACATTCTTATCGTCCTGACTCTGCTGCCACAATTTCAACTGCTCACTTCTGAGGTCGTCAATTTGTTTTTGCATGCCATCAAGCTTGTCATTGTTGGACTGCAACAACTCAAGCAAGCGGACATTGATATCGCTATCATTGGAGTTCTGCGCATTCAACTCCGAATGATCATTGAGATCGATAGTTGCCAAACCATCACCCTCCAACTCCACACGAATAGGCTCAAGCGTCGACCATTTTTCATCGTTCAAATACTGCTGCAACAGTTTTTCGCGCGCACCGTCATCTATTACAATTTCCTCGGAGCCATGCACCACCATCAGGTTTTCTTCGCCATAGACGCCCACCTCCATGCGCACGAGCAATTTCAAATCGCTCAACTCTTTGACCAGAAAATTGGTGCGCATGCGTTCTTCTGCATCTTCATCACCCTCGCCTGCCGAAAATTCAATGGTTCTAAAGTCAAGCGCTTCAATTCCTGCCAGCTTCTGCTCAACCATTTTCGAAAAGCCTTTGAAATCACGAAGCTTTTCATAATCGTAGAATTCGAGCGCCCCCTTCACGATGCCATTCAACTCGCGCAGTGTTTCCTTTTTGGAACGACGCAGTTTCACATCACCCTTCTCAATAGAAGCACAACGATCGACATACATGCTCAGATAGGTCGACACCAACTGCTCGAACTGGTCGAGCGCCAGGTTGTCGGCATGCTCGTAGTAATTGATAACGATTCGATGTTCCTCTGAGCGCGAAGGCACTATTTGGCCGGAAGCCAGGCCGGTAGTGTCTTTCGGGTAATGATGGACAACGGTTGTTTTCTGCGCCAGCGACACAGAGTTCAACCCCAACAAGAGGACCGCAATAGAAATAAAGGCCTTCATCGACACTTTCAAAATTACCTGTGTCGACTCGCAGAGAAAAGTTGATTGACCAGAAGTTGATCGGAATTATACACGGGTTATAAACAGCACAAACACACTTACCAGCGAGCAATCACCGTTTCGTTACCCTTTGTAATTTGTCCCATTTGAGCAACCACTTCAGAGCCCAACGGTAAGAAAATATCTACACGACTGCCGAATTTAATGAATCCAAATTGCTCGTTGCGCTCCACTCGCTGGCCCGGTTTAACGTAGTAAACAATACGGCGTGCAACTGCTCCCGCTATTTGACGGAACAACACTTCCTTTCCATTCGAATGCTTGATGACGATGGTTGTGCGCTCGTTATCGGTGCTGCTCTTCGGGTGCCACGCAACCAAAAACAGTCCTTTGTGATACTTGGCAAAGGTCACCTCACCTTCGCATGGAACCCAATTCGCATGGACATTGAGCGGCGACATAAAAATCGAAACCTGAATTCTCTTACCCTTAAAGTATTCAGGCTCCTCGGTTTCCTCGATTACAACGACCTTACCATCGCAAGGGGCAACCAATTCGTTAGCGGCAGACCTATTAGCACGCGATGGCAAGCGGAAGAACTGCACCACCAAATAGAAAAACACCAGCACGGGAGCAGACGCAAGCCAAAACCAGGCATTCGATGTGTCAAGCACCTTGGTTAATCCAAAAACAATTGAACCGCACAACACGGTAGCACCGGCAATGATGGTATATCCTTCTTTGTGAATCGTCATATGAAATAGAAAATTTTATAATATGCGAGGAAAACAGGCAGCGCTAAAAAAAGTCCGTCGAAGCGATCGAGCACTCCTCCATGGCCGGGCATGATATGCCCACTGTCCTTAACACCGAAATTGCGTTTCAGATGCGACTCAAACAAGTCGCCCAAGTTGCCGAATACAGCTACTGCAGAAGCCATCACCATCCAATCGCGCAACTCAAGCGTGTGAGTTAGCCTGAACAAAGCAATGGCAGCCGCAAATGCGAATAGCCCGCCCCCCATTAATCCTTCCCATGTTTTGTTGGGAGAAACCTCAGGATAGAGTTTGCGCTTGCCCAAATATTTCCCGGTGAAATAAGC
>CAMAYP010000025.1 GCA_945862415.1 Chryseobacterium gleum
GATCAAAACTCTTAGTTAATCTTTACCAAACGCACAGCGCCTGATTCAGTGCCGTTCACCAGAACGACCTGATACATACCTTCTGCCCATGCTGCAACGTCTAACACGTAAGCTACATTGGCAGCGATGCGAATTCCGTCCATCACCTTACGGCCTGCCTGGTCGAGAACAAACAACTGACCTTCCACTGCCGATTCAACGCGAACCGCATTCGTAGACGGATTCGGGTAGATTGAAATTGGAAGCATTTCATTCAACTCATCCACACCAACTGAAGCATTCACAAGCAATTCGAACGTTGAAGTACAGCCTAAAGCTGAGGTAACGGTGAGTGAAGCCGTGTAGTTACCCGAAGCGGCATACGTGTGAGTTGGGTCAACATCGGTTGAAGTTGTGTTGTCGCCAAAGTTCCAATCGTTATCTGCAATCAATCCTGCGCTGATAGTAGAGTTGTTGTCGAATGTAACAACACCTGTTCCGGCATCAAATGAATATGTGAAGGTTGAAACGGGTGAAGTTGAAACGAATACCTCGCTTGGCACTTCATAGCTGCAACCATTTGCCGCTGTAAGTGAAAGTAGGATTGGCGTTACACCTGAAGAAGTGATGCTTGCTGAAACATTCTGACCATTGGCGGTAGTGCCATCACCAAACGCCCAAGCGTAGTTGGTAATCATGCTGCCGTCAATCATATCGGAATAGCTCAATTCAATTGGGCTTCCCACGCAATACGGAGCAGCAGAGATGATTTGTATCGGTGCAGGAGGTGTTGCACCATCGATGATGCGATTACCACTTGCTTCACCGTTGATCCATGTGCTGACTGAGTTAAAGTCGGTGCTAAACACTGCAGCGCAATCATCGAGTACTTCGAACTTGATGTGTGCAATTACGTCACCGTTTGCAAACGCTACATCAGTGTTGCGAGTTGCTGTGAGACGCACATACTGATCAGCAGCATTGTAATGTGCTACTGCCTCTACATCCGATGCAATTGTGATAGCAGCGTTGTAAGCCAATTTACTTTGGTTGAACTTCATAGCCACATCCAGTGCACGAGCATTCGAGCCAACGAGCTGGGCAATTACAGGAACTTCAATGAAGCTTGAAGTACCGTCGTTGGTCAGCACTGCTTGGCTCAAATCGAAACGAATACTATCCTCGCTGTTAAAACCAGACAAAAATAAACTGCTGTTTACATCACCGAGAAGAACCGCCTTGTAATTTTCAAAATCCCATTGCTGACATTCGGCACTGGTTGGATCGAAGTTCGAAGCGGCCGAAGCAAGTGTGAATGGAACGGAAGGAACGCGATTAGCCGAGAAACCAACTTGGTCATCAGCAGGGAATGTTGCAGAGATAGCGAAAGCAGCAGTGCTCAGGCGACTCTCATCGATAAAGATCCAGTCCTTTGAAGGCTGGCCTGTTGTATTCCACACCTGCTGGTACTCACCAATCATCAATGTAGTACGTTGATTCATTTGAGAAATGTCTCCCGCAGAAACAACACCATCGAGGTTCACGTCCATGGCAAGAATTTCCCAAATCGTTGGTGTATAGGTTCCGCTGAGGAGGGATTTGGTAATGAGCACGTCGGCACCGTTAACGTTGTTTTGAATTGAAGCATTGTTGTCTATATCACGACTAATGGCGATTTCAAGTCCATTATTCAAATCATGCATGAAATCACTTGACAAATTAAGGTTAACCGAACCATCTTCTGTGTTGATGACACCATTCGTAGCGCCGTAAACAACAGTTTCAGGCGCAGAAGCGGAGGATGATTCATTTAATAAATAATCAGGAGTGAGAGGCGCTCCTGTTGCACCATGCGATACAGCTCCGTAGTAGAATGAGTTTTGCTCTGAGTATAAGTATGCGCTGCTCACATCAACAGTCTGGATTCCTGCAACGTAGCTCTCTATGAGTGTTGACACAGCTACTTGTGTTGAATCTGATGCACCTAAACCAGATAAACGGTTGAATTGTATACAAACCAAATCTCCGTACCCTTGAAACTGTGTTCCAGCGGGAGCATTACCATTGAGAGTAATCGTAACTTGAACTACACCTGCACTCACAGTGGTCACATTCACAGTAACAAAGTTTGCATCAATCAAGTCGTTGGAATTTCCAAAGAGACCTGTCGGTTCCAAAGAAGATGCATCATAATTCATTGTAATGTCGTATCCAATAACACCCGATACCGGAAAGGCTGCTGAAGCTGAAATCGGAACGCAAAATTGGTCGAAGTCACATGTTTGAGTAACCGACTCAACAGCATATGCCTCCGTAGATGGATCGAGCACGTCGATGCTAACTGAAACCGAAGTCGATTGAGCACCGTTGCTATCAGTAGCTACAGCAACAATTTCCGCCGGACCCGCCACGCTCATCCAATTCACGATAAAAGGAGCTGTGTTGGCAGTTCCAACCGATACACCATTAACGAAGAATTCAACGCCAACGATTGTTCCATCGCTATCCGACGCATCAGCGGTAAGAGCAACCATTTCAGGCGCTGTAACATCGCTGGTAGAGAATGGGAAGGTAATTGAAACGGCCGGAGCTATGTTGGCATTCACCGTGATGAAAACCACGTTCGAAGTTGTTGACAACCCAGAATCATCGGTAGCAACCGCAGTAATCGCCTGGTCTATTCCAAGAGTTGCTGTCCATACCACAGAATAAGCAGCCGAAGCATCTACACCCACCGATACACCGTTTACAAAGAACTCAACTTGTGTGATGGCACCATCGGAATCGGAAGCCGTTGAAGAAAGCGTTATGGGCGAACCCTCTACGGCAACTGTTGGGGCTTCGAGGGTTACTGTTGGCGCCGAGTTGCTAGAGACAGTTACATTGATTGTTTGCGAATCGGCGGTAAGACAATCCCCGTCGATAGCAGTTGCGGTAATTGAATGACTTCCAACTGATGCGTTGTAAACAACTTCAAAAGGTGCAGTATTGTCGATACCCACTGACACTCCGTCTACAAAGAACTCAACCCCAGTAACATATCCCTGTTCGTCGTTCGCATTAGCCGTTAACGTATAGTCACCAAAACCAATCGTTGCACCATTAACAGGTGATGTGAGGGAGACGGTCGGAGCGATGTTGCTGTTGTAGTTCAACGTCGGGTGAGTAAGTTCACCAGCCATTGGGTTCGATGCAACATAGTTTTCAGGAGCACCTGTAGCTGCATTAACAAGCTGCACATTGAGTGCAAAAGTGATATCACCATTTAAGGTGAATTGTGCAATCATCACACGGTTCGAAGCTGTTGGGCCAACAATGCCACCGAGAGCCGCGACAGCACCTGCATCAATATAAACAGAATTACCGGGTGTTTGGTCGAGGGCTTCCAACGCTCCACCCACACCAAGTGAGTTGGGAACGAGGTAGGTCGTTGTTGAATTTGGCGTCATACCATCCTGGGCATTTGCACCATTAATAGGCACTCCATAGCACCCACCCGGATTATTAGCAAGCACGTTGTGCTGGTTTCCTACAGAGCCGTCTGTATCTTCAATCTTCAAGACACCCACTTTACCGTTCGATGCACCACCTGTAGTGAACCACGAGTCGATAAGAGCTGTGTGCTTGCGAATATTATTTGCACTGATAGTTCCCGGGTTTACCGTAACGCCATAGGAAGGATCGTTGTAAAAATCAGCCGTCGCATTTACTGTAAGCGGGTGTTCGGATGTTCCGAAAAGTTGCGAGAACTTATACCCCTCAGCCATATCAACAAAAACACGGTAAACAACACTTCCTGCAGGCAAAGGGACTACAGAACCATTGTCGAGAGCATTCGTTTCGTCGGCAGCATCTGTTTCGTAGAAGCGCTCTACGATGATACCCTCCAGACCTTGAGCAGAAACACTCAGATTAGCAAATAAGAATAACGCTGAGAAGAGAGATATGAATTTCATTGGTAGATAGTTTGAAGCACCAAAACTCCGATAACAAACCATGGAAATTTTGAACCGATGTTTAAGATTGTATTAAGTAAAACTCTTGAATCAAGAACAATCCTTAATACCCACGTAACAATATTTTTTGTTTAGCACAAAAAAAGGCGCCTCCCGTTGGAGGCGCCCATTTTATTCGATTGGTCAAAAAACCTTAGTTCTTTACAATCATTCTTTCAGAAACAACATTGGTTCCGTCAGTCATTTCAACCATGTACAAACCAGCGGCAAGTGTTTGATCGAAAGTGATGATCTGGTTCAATGAACCATCAACGCTGTATGCAGAGCGGAATACTTCACGACCCATTGCATCCATGATGCGAACTTGAACTTGGTTAGAAGTCAAGTCAGTGAAGTTGATAGCAATCATACCACCGTTTGATGGGTTCGGGTAGATAGAAGCAGCAGCATTCACTTCGAATGCACGCTCATCAACCTGAGCAACTTCCTCTTCCGCAAGCATACCGCTAGCAGCAGTACCTGTAACCAAGATACGCTGAACTGGACCATAGGTGCCTGCTCCGTAAGCAAAGTTTGGACGAACGCGCACATTCCAAGCACCGGCAGCAGCACCTGTAGGGAGAACACCCAACGACAAGTATGGAGAAGCAGAGTTGAAAGTAGTTTCAATACCAGCAGAAGTACCATCAGCACAACTTACAACCGGAGTGAATTCGTAAGTGTAACTAGTAGCACCGCAGATAGAGGTGGCACCGGTAACACGAACCGCATTCAAGAACGTGCTGCGCAACAAAGATGAAGGGCAACGCTGAGTGCTACGTACTTCATACAATGGCTGTGCAGCAATGTTCACATCATCACAGTTACCTGTAGCTGAACCATTCACGAAAACAACCTCAGAAGCAGATTGTGAGTCTGTCAATGTATAAGAAACACCTACAGTCACGTCGTAAACACCTCCATACTGCAAACCTAGGGTTGGGTTTGAAAGTGTAATCAAACCGTTTGTTCCGGTAACTGCAGTTGTTGCTGTAGCACCACCGCCAACACCGGCGAAGCTGAATGCATACGTAACACCTTGGCTAGGAGAACCACGGAAGACTGACTTGAAAGAGGAGCACAAGTTGAAACCTGCAGCAGGCTCAATGTAAGAGCAAGCACCTGGCATCAAATGTTGAATGCACAAGCTGAAAGCACCACCGGTAGAACCTGCAGCAGCACCAGCTGAAACGTAGTATGTAACACCTGGAGTAAGACCTGAGTAGTTCAAGCGCTCAAAGTCGCCGTTACCGGTTCCTGAGTTTTCAGTACCACCAGACATCAACACATAAGCAGAACCTACCTTTTCGAACAACTCGATAACGTCGTCGTTGCCAGCGCTAGTAAGTGTGATAGACACACCGCTAGACAAAGCAACGAAACGATACCAACGGTCAGGACCAGTTCCAGCTGCAGACTCAGGAGAGTCAGTAGCACCTACTGTAGAACCACTGATTGGGTAGCAGTTAGGGTAGTAAGAATTGGTGCTTGAGTAAACCAATGTAGCACCATCAGGGCTATCAGTAGTAGCAACAACCGGACAAGTAGGCGCAATTGTCTGCGTCAATGAAGCGCTAGTAAGCTCACCAGCCACCGGGCTTGAAGCAACGTAGTTTTCAGCTACACCTGTAGAACTGATCAACTGAACGTTCAAAGCGAAACTCAAGCTTCCTGTAGTTGTGAACTGACCAATCAATACGAGGTTGTCAGAAGTAGCACCAACAATACCACCCAATGCAGCGATAGCACCGTCAGTGATTGAGATAGAGCTACCCGCTGTTTGATCCAATACATCGATAGCAGAACCCAAACCAAGCGCGTCAGGCGCGAGGTATGAGTTCGCAACAGCGTTGCGCATACCATCCTTAGCACCAGCACCATTGATTGGAGCACCGAAGCAAGAACCCGGATTGTTAGCAAGGATCGACTGAGCGTTACCCAATGAACCATCAGGGTCATTTGACTTAGGCAAACCTACTTTACCAACTGCAGTACCACCGGTAGTGAACCAAGAGTCGATCATACCAGTGTTTTTACGAATATTGGTAGTGGTAACGGTACCTGGGTTGAGTGCAACACCCCAGTTAGGATCGTTATAGAAATTAGCTGTAGAGCTAACAGTCATTGTGTGAGTTGGGCTACCATAGATCGAAGAGAACTTGTAACCAGCCGCCATATCAACATATACGCGGTACGTAACAGAGCTTGTAGTAAGTGGAACGATAGCACCTTCAGTGGTAGCATCACTTACGTCAGCTGCATTGGCTTGATAGTAACGTTCTACAACGATACCTTGCAAGCCCTGTGCTTGTGCTGCTGCGAAACTGCAAGCAAACAAAGCAACAAAGATGTACTTTAATGTATTCATAAATTCTTTAGTATTAGAAACCCTTGCGGGAATCAATTAATATTAGTTACAAGTAGTACCGAAAGCTGGAGCGAAAATCAAGAAGTCGTTCACGTTGGTTGTACCATCAAAGTTCAAGTCGGTTGGGCAAGCAGCAACACCGCGAGTAGCACCCAAAACTTGTGAGTAAGACCAAGTAGACAACCAGTTTTCACCGTACTCAGATGAGAATGCACCACGGTAGTTAGCTGGTTCGAAGAAACCATTAACTGGAGCTGTTGGGCAACCTGTAGTAGAAAGAGCTGGGTTTGGAGTTGGGTCGTTCTTCGCAGAGAACGTGTTACCTGTACGTGTGAAAGTGTAGTCGAAACCTGGAAGTGTGTTACCAGTTACGATTACGTTCTTGTCAGTTGTAGTGAACTGTGTGAACTCAAGACCGTTTGTGATACCAGCATCAGAAGCAGTACCTGCAGTCAAAGCAGTACCGTTAGAAGCCAAAGCGTTTGCTCCGAAAGTAAGTGGGTTAGTAACACCAACGAAGTGGTTACACTTCACTTGCAAGTTCAATGTACCGTTACCACTAGTAGCAGTTGCAGTTGCTGGGCTTGATGGAACAGCGTACCAGTTGTGCCAAGCGTTACCACCTGCAGCCAACGTACGTGAACCCAACGCTCTTTCAACGTTGAAACCATTCTTGAAGTTTGCAAATACGCAGTTGATGATTTTACCACCTGCACCATCCTTAGCTTGGATAGCAGCCAAACCACGGTTGTCAGCAGTACCTGTAACTTTAGCGTTACCCATGAACGTACTGTTGTAGATAGTAGGAACAGAAGCTGGGTTTGATTGCGCTGAGTTATCATCGCTATCCGCTTCGATACCATTGTCATTGTCTGGGCTAGCCTGACCAGCAGCAATACCGTCATTCTTCATTGCGAAGAAGAACTGGATGTTACCAGAGTAACCTTGGTCATAGTCCAAGTTGTCGTCGTTACCGAACAAGCTGCTTACATACTTCATGTTTACAGTACCACCGAACAATTCGATTTGGTCATCAGCACCAGATACAACTTCGATGTGCTCGATAGTTGTTCCACGACCTACTGAACCAAGTGTAAGACCGTTGATCTCAGCACCTACTTCGAGGATAGCACCTGTGTGACGAAGTGATACATACTTCAATACACCGCTGTTATCGTTGTCATCGAATGAACCGAGTGTTTCACCGGCAAAAGTACCAGACTGCAATACACCGTAACGGTTGTGAGTACCTGTGTTGTTGAAACCTTCGATCAAACCAACACCTGGAGCCAAACCTACTTTCGAACCGAAAGTTTGTGGAGTGTTAGCAGCAACGAGGTTGTTGGTAGCTTTTCCGAGGATAACTAGACCACCCCACTTACCTACGTTTGTAACCAGGTAAGTACCGTCCATTGGATCTTCGTTAGCAGTGAAAACGATTGGGCAAGACTCAGTACCGGCAGCGTTGATTTTACCACCGCGCTCAACAACCAAAGCAGTTTGATCTGCAGCTGTAGCAGCAGCAGCACCTTTGATAAGAGTACCAGGAGCGATGTTCAAAGTCTGACCAGCAGGAACGTAGATCTTCTTGTCGAGGATGTACGTGTTGTTACAGGTGAAAGTAGCACCTGAAGTCAACTGGAAAGCGTCAGCATCACCAGAGATTGCAGTAGCACCTGCAAGTGATGAAACGTTTACAGAAGTACGTGAACCAACAGCAGGGCAACCGCAATCGGCACCCAAGTTAGTTTGAGCAACACCGGCGAAACCGGCGAAAAGCAATGCTGTAGTAGCAAAAGCTTTGGTAAAATGCATTTTCATTTTGGAAATTGAATTAAGTTAATTAATGGAAAATTTGCGAGGCGAAGATGTGCGTCTGTTCATTCTTTCAAGATGATGTGTCTATTACGCTTCTTTTAAAGAAATGAATCCAAATCACTTAACTTGGAGCGTATACAAGCGCAAATCCGTAACATCAAGTTGACAGTTCGCGACTCCGACAAAACACTATCCTAACATTAGAATGAGGAGGTTATAGCAAGAACCAATCCAACTGAATTCAATCGTCTTTCAAGACTACCCTCAGAAAGCGGAGTCAACGATTGATTGCCATTGAAATAGATATCGAGAATTGCAGTATTGGTTATAGCTCGGCGAATACCTAACGCTGCGCTAACATTCACAACAAACGGATTCAGATTCGATACGGCCTCCATTTCAAATTGAGCCGTCTGTCCGTTTTTGTTGTAGAACATGCGATTGTTGATGCCAATTCCTACGTTCACTGCAGCTCCAGCCAACAATGAATTCTTCCCGAAATTCAAGCCGCTGAAGAAGACACCAACAGGAATTTCTACATAACGAAAGTGAAAATCAAGTGTATTGATACCGGCATCCTGCAGGGTATCGATACGATAACCACGATCGGCATAATTCAAACCGGTATAAAGCGATAAGTGATTCGATAGAGTGCGTTGCAAACGCAAACCACCGCTGAGACGCCAAACATTTTCCTCCAATGAGTTCCATTGATCCACCACATCTTGGTCATCGTTTGCGTCGGTTAGACTGCGTCCCATGCTCTCAACACCACCGACCACACCCCATGACCATTTGCTCAAGGTATCTTGTGCGATCGCATCGCATGACAAAACGAAAAGAAGAATGATTAGAGTTGTTTTCATGGATTAGTCTTTTATGCATCGAATGCTCATGCCATAAGCAGGCAATGTTACCTGACGAAATATGCGTTGATGGTACGTATCAATGGTTCGGTAGTAATTTTGACCGTTCACAGCAGAGTTGCACCACCACCAAGCCGAATTGTTTTGAATGTTGGTTCGACCATCGTGGCCGCGAACATTTGAAGGCAACGCATTGAAACCGTAATAATCGCTTCCATAAAGGCCTACATCTTGGTCGTTGGCCGGCCAGCCTCGGTTATACTGAGAGGTTAGTAAGTTAGCTTCCCCGTTGCCACGCCATCCCGTTTGAAGTGCTTCATCGCTTGACATACCTAGAGTTTCTTCCAACTCCATCCACTCTTCGTCGGTCGGCACGTGCCAACCTTCGGGAGCAATATTCTTGTTTCCGGTTAATACATATGCGTTGTATAGCTTACCAAACAAGGAGTCGTTGATGACGCAATAGGCTGCAGAGTCGGCCATAGCCCACGCAGAATCAGCACCCGAAATTACGGGCACCAATTGCAACGGGGTGCCATCATTGAAATGCGACACGCGAAGATTCTCAGCCATCCACCAACGGTCGCCAATCTTCACCGTTTCGTAAACATTCCCATCGATATCAACAACCGATGCACGTTCAATGACATAGGGTGTTTCCTCCTCCTTCTTACAACCCGATTGTAAGAGAATGGTAGCACCTACCAGACAAGCAATAAATCCGTATTTCATGGTCCGAATCATAGTTTAACGAGCATACCATTTTTAACCCCTTCCACGCCTGTTACCCGCACGAGGTACACTCCTGCAGGTTCATCCGAAAAGTCAATTTGAGTACTGTAGTTCAAAGGCGCTTGAGATACATTTTCCGAGAAAACCACTACACCATTGTAGTCCGAAATCTCAATAATCAAATCGGAAGTAACACCACTGATCACTTGCACAAATGTCGACTCAACAACCGGGTTAGGGTATATCTTAAAGTCGAACGAAACTCCTTTCAGTTGAGGGCACACTTCTTCCAAATCGCGCTCCTGACAAAAGCCGGGGTAGCAGCAGATATTTTCTATGTTGAAGTTGGCCAAAGGATCGTAATTACACGCGAGCGAGTCGGTGCAACCAAGTACAACCGGAGTTTGGCATGCACCGTCTTGTGAGCATGCATAATCTGCACTGAATTCAATGTAATCCGGATCAATGCAACCACACACCTGAGGATATACCAAATAAGGAGCAAAGAACTGGTTGGGCAATCCGACCTCATTCGTACCCACGTATGTGATTGTATCGCCAGCGGCCGACAGCACCACTGCATTGAGTCGAAGCGAGATTTCACCGGGTGTCGTAAGCTGCGCTATAAGTACAAAGTTGCTATCAGGAACTACTCCATAAACACCCTCACATTTCAATTCACACTGTGTGGAGGTAAAAATGGAATCAGTAGCATTGATACTGAATATAGTTGAATCCTCGCCGGAAGCAAAATCTACGATACCAAATGAACTCCATTCTTGAATCGAAAGATTCAACGTATCCATGCCATCCGCAACGGTCAAAGGAATACCTGCAGACACGTCATCATTTACTAATAAACCACCATCAATGAGTTCGCTTCCTCCATCGTTGTTTATGCCTCCAATGAAAGAGCCATCATCATCCTGTGACTTGGGAAGTCCATAAAACTTTCTCTGACCCTGTGATCCGTTCTGACCAATTGTAATATAAGAGTCAAGACCTACTGTATTCGACTCATACGAAACCTTGGGAATTTCGTAGCCGAAAGTTTCGCCGTCGACGTTATTAAAAAATCGACGCGTGCTGCCAACTTCGAATGGATGCTCTGCATCACCAAAAAGGGAGATCACCTTGGAACCGGGAGCCAAATCGAGAAATACACGGTATGTTGTTTCTCCTTCTTGCAAGCTACCACCAATAACATCGGTTGCATCCAGTGAATCAGAAACGTAATAGGTTTCGATGAACAAACCTTCCAACTGCGCCTTCGCCACAACACTTGACAGCAGTATAATAATGAATATAAGAATACTTTTCATACGTGTTCTCAAAGTTTATAACCGATACTCAATAAATAGGTCGTTCCATAGCGGAAGCGATCATAATCAAACCAACCGGTTGGCAAATCATAGGCGCGAAGAACAGGTGCATTGAGAATGTCTCGCACGGTGAGACTCGCTGTGATATGGTCTCCGAATTTTTTTGAAACTTTAAAGTCGACCAGGTGGCGAGGCAACTCATAAACATCGGCCCAACCTTCAAATGCTCCGGTAATGACCAAGCGCTCTCCCTGTACGTTGTAACTAAGTGTAGCCGTTAACCCTAAAGAGTCGGCCTTGTACGAAAGCATGGCGTTCACCAGATAAGGCGCTTGTCCAAACATGGGGCGATTAATGGTATCAATAGGAATGTAGAATTTCTTACCGTCAACAATACTAAAATCTTTACGCACAAACTGAGATTCAGACTTTACCAGCGTGACGTTACCACGAAACTCAAAACACTTTCCAATGTCTTTTTTTCCTTCCAACTCGACACCAATTACATTCGACTCAGGTACATTCTCCCAGGTGATACCCACATTACCAAAACCCATTTCGATATGATTGGTAAAGTCCTTATAGAACAAACTCGCAGAGAGATTATCACCATTCTTAAAATAGGTTTCAGCACGGAAGTCATAGTTCGTAATCTCCACAATTTTCAAATCAGAGTTACCATAGATAAACTGACGGAACTCGTTATCGAGTATCGCTGCATCGTTTAGTTCTCGAATACTCGGACGAGCCAGCGAACGACTGTAATTTAAGCGCAGATTAACACGCTCAAACTTCTCTGACTCGAGCTTGTAGATGAGACTGCCGCTTGGCAAGAAATCCCACTCATTGATATCGACCGCGTTTACATTGGGGAAATTCGCCACGTTTGCTCGACGCGGATCGTCGCGTACATAGCCCTCGCGATAGAACTTATCCACGTCGGTGAAAATGGAAGTATGCTCTGCCCTGGCCCCACCGGAGAACTTCAACGATGGCGTCAAGTCCCACGTAATCATGGCAAATGCAGCGTCTACTCTACTGCGACCGAAGCTGTGGTTACGGTCTTCATCCATTGAAACGTAATAAAAGTCTATCAGACTATCGGTCATGGTGAAACGATCGAGCATGTAACCATCTATATCTGTTGACTGCAGAGTTGGAACAGGTCCATTGCCAAGCATTACGCGATATTCCTCGTTATCGATTTTTCGGTAATTGTAAAGTGTAGCGCCACCTATTTTCAGTTTGTTTGCCTCGCCTCCCGGTTTATTACTGAGAGGAATTTCAGCGCTTATGCGAGCATCCAGCAAGTTCTCATCCAGGTAGCGATAAAACCTGCGAATACCATCACCAACGGTTGGAAAAAATTCTATGGCGTTGGTCGTGTCCAAACGATTAAACGAATACTCGGTAGTTCGGAAGTCCGGGGCCACGGAAGAACCATCCGTATATGAAGCCGAACTTTCAATTTTTATTTTTCTGGAAGGAATGAAATGGCTGGACGAGAATTGATAAATGAGCTGCTTCCGTTGCTCATAAAAGATGTTTCTTCTTGCTGTTAGATTATCATCAAGTATTACCCCATCCTCCACTCGAGGCACATTCGTAAATGCTGCCACATCATTATTTCCGATAATGTTCGGCATAAACAACAAAGAGATTTTGTTGTTGTCGTTGAGCTTGTAGGCCAAGTTCAAAAGTCCGCTCCACGAGTGTGTTTCGCGGCTAATTAATGTTTGATCAGAGGTTTCCACGCGATAATCTTGCTCTTCATTCAAAATACGTTGCGAGATTCCGTCCGGGTCATAGCGGTAACTGTTACCATATCGAATACCCACAAAAAATCCGAGCGGTCTGCCGAAGAGTGTGCGTTGGTCACCAAAGCTTGCATTTTGTGAATACGACAAAGGAGCCTTCATGAACTTCGTGGTCCAGTTATTTGAAAATCCATTGTTGTAATCAGTGTTATTTGGATTTATCGTGCGATACACTTGCGGCTTGTAATTGGTGTTGTATGAAGCCAACGCCTGTTGATAAGCAGCTTGATCATTCACCAGCGCCGCCGGCAACAAACCAAGTTGAACAAGACCCATTCGGAAGTAGGTATCGGCTTGCGAATTACCGTCATTCCAGCCGCTAATCCCCATCGAATTGTAAAAATCACCCAACCCCAATGCCACCATTTGCTGGTAGGTTGAAGGAGTCAAATTAGGAGCTGTTATATCGTTGCCCGTGCGTGTGCGCAAGCCGTTGTCGTAGCCCAACCAATCGGTCGTGCTTCTCTCCGATGTTACAAAATCCTGAAAAGTGAACTGCGGGTTGTAACCAAACTGACTCTCCACATTTACAGTGAGTTTTTCAGGATAATCCTTCGTCTCGACAGAAATGTAGGCACCCGACCAATCGCCCGGTAAATCGGGGCTGGCTGTCTTCGTGATCACGATGTTATCGACCAAACTGGAAGGAAATATATCGAGCTTAATGTTGTTCGTGAGTGGATCGAGCGTTGGGATGCGGCTTCCGTTGAGCATCGTCTTCACGTAACGGTCGCCAATACCGCGCACGGTGATAAGTCCGCCGCTGGTAGAAACTCCGGATACACGCGCAACCGCACTCAACACGTTGCTGTCACCCGTTTTTTTGATGGTCGCAGATGAGATGTAATCCAACGATGTCGTAGAATTCATCTTGATTTTCTCCATGTAGGTATCGGCTGAGCGAACGGCCTTCGCTTCAATCTTAACCTCGTTGCTGAGGAGTGATTTTTCGAAGAGCGTGTATTCCTTATTGACTGTTTGTGCACCGCTAATCGACACCACTTCAATCAACTCTTCATAGCCCAATAAACTGAATTTGAACACGTGCGGCTTGGAGTCCGGAATTTGAATACTGAATAAGCCATCGAAATCGGTTTGACCAATAATCGCATAATCATTTGTATCAACCACGATAATCCCAAACATGGGCTCTCCTTGTATATCGGATACTCGGCCGCTGAACTTACCTTGCGCATGGCCAACGGCATAATTCAACAACACGATGCAAGCAAGAAAAAGTATCTTTAGAAATGAGCGAGTATTCATAATCGAGACACAGGTTGGATTTACGATTTCTTCTTTGACTTTTTGACTTTCGATTTCTTTCCTTTCGTCGCATTGGCCTGCCAAACGAAACGACCAGTGAGCGCTGGATGCAGTACTTCTCTATCCTGCGGATTTTCGTACACATACTGAATGGATTTGCCCTCAGGAGTTCCAATCATGATGTTCAACTTGTAATTCAATTCACCCGCCGTAGTGATCTGTGCTATCAGTACATGGTTGCCCGCCAATGAGTCGGCCCCAATAGTACCCTTACCCATGCACGCCCAAGCACCATTCTCGACACGCAGACGCTTTGCTCGCGTCACGCTGCCTAGTGCCCATCCCACCGAGTCCATGTTGTAAATAGTAGTTACTGGAGTTTGCTCACCACGTGTCAAACCATCGCATTGGCTCAACTGAATCGTTAGTGGGCTTGTATCCTCGTCGCTTAGCTTGACCGTATTTTCCAAATAACCCGATTGAAATCTCAGATATCCATCTTGAGCGAGGAAGTCGAATTTGCGAGGGATACCAATGTGGTTTTCCGTTGCTGCACCTGCCGAAACCCATGAGTCCAGCAATGTAACGTTGCGCGCCAAATCACGCTCCGGGATGATATTCGGATGCGTATTTCCCGAATGGTTGTGATTGTAGAAATAGTGTGTGCTCGAAATTTCAAGCGCATGCTCGGGAGAGCCATATGCAGCCTGAAAACGGTAGCCCGGCTCAAGATCAACATAGATTCGGTAGGTCACAGAACCGTCTTCCAAAATTCCTCCCGAGTTAAAAGACTTTTGATCTTCCTTGGAAGCAACATAGTAAGGCTCGATGATAATTCCTTGCAATCCCGTTTGCGCCGCAGCGACGGAAGAAAGAGCGATTAAGCAGATTAAGTAGAGGCTTTTCATAGTCGGGTGCAAACCTGCAAACGAGACGATTGCTCAATGTATCCGAGTCGTTATGATAAAAAAAAGAAAAACGCAAGAAGTCAACCTATTGTTACTTAAATGTTAATGAAATGGTACTGAAATCTAAATAAGAAAGGCAGGTCAACTTGACCTGCCCTCCTTTGAATTGAACATTAGCTTCTAAATCTCCACCGGCAATTCCCCTAGCATCTTTCCTTGGTTGTCCAACACTGCAACGCTGTAGTTTCCTTTCGGCAAATCGAAAACGTAGCCTTTGAACGAAAGTGCGACCTCACCCGGCTGTTGGTCATTGACGTACTTCAATGGCTTCAACAGTTTGCCATTTTGATCGAGCAAGGCCACCATGCAATTTGTTGCCTCATTGATTTTAACACGAACATGCCCCTCAATTTCTTCGGATGCCCCTGTGAAAACAGATTCATCCGGATTGAGCGATTCGCGATACTTGATGCGGTAACCGGGATCGACCACCTCAGGTTCATTCGCCTGAAAAACCTGCATAGCCGTCAGATACTCATCCATGCTGGTATTGCCCGGATGAAAGTTGGCCATGGTGTGGCCATTGGTGTAGTGCCACACGATGTTTTGGGTAATGAACTTCCGGTCGAGTTTATAAGGTTCCAACTCGCGGAGTGTTGCCACCATATCACTTTTACCTAGCACAGGCTTCAAAAACTCTGCATATCCACTGGGAACACCTCTGCCCGGCGCATTGCCACACAGCGTCAATAAACGCGCTCTGCGCTCCTCTCCTTCTCCCAGACAAATCATATGCGAACGAGAGACAACCTGCGGCTGATAGGATGCATCCGCCGTGGGAAAAATCCATCCCGAACCAATTTCCAGGTAGACAGAATCGTGCATCAGATTCGTCACAATCAAATCCAAGCCTGAACCGGCCTTCACCGCTTGATAGCGTATAATTTTTCTTTTCAAGGCTTCGCCTATATCAACATGAGCAGCATAGGCGAACACAGCAGAGCATGACAAGCACAGGGTAGCGCTTAAAAAAATCACTTTCAAGTTTCTCATACTATTTAGTTTTAAATTGAATAAAATGAACATTACTACTTCACGGAAGCAAACGAAATCTCATAGGCACGATCCGTTGCATCAGAAGCCTTCCAGAAATCCTTGACAAGAGTGCCCAGCAGCACATCGGACACCCTGCTTACCGGCTCTCCGTTCTTGCGCATCCGCATTGAAATTTCAGCCAAAGGCGACAAATCCATCAATGGTACAGTAAGCGTTCGCGTGTTGGAGAAGCCTTCGCATACAACCCCCAAATTGTGTTGCACGTACTTCCATTCCTCAGCAGAATAGCCACCTTCAATAGTCAGTAGCGTTGTGCCTTGCTTATCAATCTCCTTCATAAGAGCGTAATGACCGGGAGCATCAATCTTAGCCGCCCAGTAAGCACGTGTTCCTTCATAGGTCGCGCGCAGCTGATTGCCTGCCAGTTTTAGCCACACACGCAGCACAGGGTCCCAGCGCATCAACAAACAGTCACCACGATCCAACTTGGCAATTGGATTGAACATCACCTCCACGGGATTCTTCTCCAGCATTTTACTTTCACCCTCCACTGTGAATGCAGATAAATAAGACATTGGCTCACGTTCGTCGTTGTAGGTATTGAAACGATCAGCCAACACATCAAATGTGAGTTCGTTAACCGAAGGCATCACATGTTGCGCAATCATTTGTGATGCACTAGACAAACACAAAATGAACAGGACGATTCTTATATTCATAGTTGGTAATTTTTACTTGTTAATGACTTTTTGCGCCACCAAATGCTCCGGCAATACAGGATCTCTCTTCCTCAAAAACGACAGAATGCTTGCGTTCATAATCGTCTTCGCCGGTACGGGAGGAGTTGTGTACTGATTACCTTCCAAATCAGCGAGCGTGAACTCGCAGATTACATGCTCAGGATCGGGCATGTTGCTGAATGAAGCCTGAAGCTGGTTATCGGAAATACTAGCTTCCACATCGATATAAGGGCTCAAAGAAGTAACACGCGCACTGAGTATTGCGTAACCCTCAGGAGCGCAAAACTTCATCAACTGCGCATCGGTAGCTTTACGTGCAATAACGTAGGTTCCCGACATATCCGCATCCAGCTTCCAAAGCATCATTCCATCATCGCGTTTCACAGAAGCCTTGTTGACATTTGAAGGAAAGGTGTTAGTGGAATTGCTCATGAGCGTATACTCCTTGCAACCGATCTCTTCTATTCCATGAAGGGGAATCTGAAATTTCACCGGATTTGGAAAGACGGTGTCAGTTGGATACGTCAACGAGACAACTGCAAAAATCTCGAGGCGACTTCCATCTTCATCAACCGTCAGCAAGTTGATCTCCTTGAATTCCTCAGGGGTGCGAAGTATGCGCACCTTAGTTGCTCGAATGAACGACACATCCGATTCATAGCAATGCACTCTCCATCCATCGGGGTGCGTGCACTTCGCTTCCTTGCGTACCAACTTCTTTTGAATGGAAGGATCGAGGTAGCGAATTTGCACGTCGGCATTGGGCCCATCTTCAAACCTTGCAGTTACTATGTTGATCTTCGTTGTTAGCTCGGACAGATTATACTCCTTGCACATTTCAACGAAGTATTCATAGCGCTGCGTTACAATTGCATCTTCGGAGTAGGTATTTCCCGTTCGACGGATATCGATGGTCACAGCTTCCGACAAATACAGATCGTATACATAATCCAGCAGTTTACCTTCCTCGTAATCGGAGAGTTTAATTTCTCTGCCGTCGTACTGGAGATAAAAACTCACGTAACCGGTTTCGTTTGATTCTTGTGCAAAAGCAGGCGCAGCCAGCAAGCACAGTGCTACCATGCAAATTTTCATGTCGGTGGAAATTAAAAGTGGAGGAAAAAGACTTCTGTATTGATGAACACGAAGAGCTTTCCATTTATTTCATAACACCGCAAAAAAAATTACAGCTTACTCGATATGTCGCAGAATCTTATACTGATAGGGCATCATGCTCATGGTGCTTCCAATAAATTCGGTTGCTCCAGTTATTGCCTCCGTCCAGGCCGTGTTGAGCAATGCAGAGGGCATTGGAACCGACACTGCTGTATTGCGCACATTCACGACAACGAGCAAGTGCTCTCCGTTGTAAACACGCTCCACTATAATTGCGTCATTGGCCGCATACGTCGCGACAGTGCCCTTGCGAGCCGCTTCACTCCCTGCATAGATGGAATAGATAGCCCGGTAATTATTGACCATCGCCAGGTTGGCGTTCCAGTCGATTGGTGAATTCGAAAAGAAAGGTGTGATCGTGCTGCGACCCGTTTCCTGCCCGGTGTAAATGAGCGGCACACCGTGCATAAAAGTCATGGCCACCGTTGCTGCCGTTGCACCGTCGAGCCCACCAAACAAAGTCGGTGGCGCAGCTTCCCACGCCGACTGATCATGGTTGGTCGTGAATCGTAACTTGTGCTTACCGACAGGCACTTGCGCGTACTCGTTGCTACTTATCGCGTTGAGGGTAAAAGCCGGCTGACTTGCAAACACGTTTTTAATACCGGTATAATAGTCCCACGAAAAGGTCATGTCAAATCCTGAAGCATAATGATCGATGCGGTCGCCTTCAGCGAGCATGATGATTTGTCGATTGGGAATCGTGCGCAAACTCCCAATGGCTTCAGACCAGAAATCAGCGGGCACACCATCCGCATAATCGCAACGATATCCATCAACGTTCGCCTCCAATACCCAATAGCGCATCGCGTCAATCATGGCAGCACGCATGTCGTTGTTGTCGAAATTCAAATCGGCTACATCTGCCCAATTGGTACCCGGCGGCATTATGACATTTCCATTCGCATCCTGCGTATACCAGGAAGGATTGCTCATCCACGGGTTATCCCATGCCGTATGATTGGCTACCCAATCCATCACCACCGCCATGCCTCGAGCATGAGCAGCATCGGTTAGTGCGCGAAGTGTTGCCAGATCGCCGTATTCGCTGCTTACTGCCTTGTAATCTTTGACGGAGTAAGGTGAGTTCACCGAGTTGACGGCTCCTATGGGATGAATGGGCATCAACCAAATCACATTCACATGCAACGATTGCAGATGGTCAAGCTTGTTGATGATGCCTTGCAAATCACCCGTGTTGCTGAATGCTCGCAGATTCACTTCATACATGATGATGTCCTCCGTGGCGGGCACCGATTGAAATGGAGTACCGTATTGCTCTGTGGATGTCGGTTCATCTGCAGGCGGAAACACTTCAGTGTAGGGCTTGCAAGAAATCCATACGATCGCTAGCGCAACAGTTGTTGCCCAAAGCAAAGTGCGTTGTGTGTAATGCATTCCACAAAAGTAAACCCTCATCGCGTAGGTTTTCGGCCTCGGCGTTGCACCAACCCGAAATGCATGGCAAAACATATGGTTGTCATGGCATTTGTTTAGTTCCTGTTTTTTTTAGACATTCCTATTACCGAATAGAAAAAGTACTACAACAGACATGAACGCGGCCATTACATTCGCCCCTGATAAACCTATTGATACTTTCCATGTCCAACTCTAAAAACGACAATAATCCCAAAGTCACCGGTATTGGCGGCATCTTCTTTTTCACCGATAACCCGCAAGACACGAAGGATTGGTATCAAAAAAATCTGGGCATCGATTGCAACGAATGGGGCGCAACGTTCGCCTCGCGCAACAAGGAGAACGCTAATGAAATCAACTATCTGCAATGGAGTCCTTTCAAAACCGGCAGCGAGTATTTCGCACCCTCGAAGAAAGAGTTCATGATCAACTATCGGGTGCAAAACATCGAAGGACTAGTGACTCAGCTCAAAGAAAATGGAGTAACGGTGCTCGATGAAATTGCCACATACGATTACGGAAAATTCGTGCACATAATGGATCACGAAGGCAACAAAATCGAATTGTGGGAACCCGTGGATGACCAATTAATACCTGGAGAAAACGAAACGAAAACCAAGTAAACGTCTTACTTTCAACTGAATCAATCAACAACTATTAACTTGTCTCGAGTCAGTGTGCCATTACCGTCTTCCATTCTCCAAACCCACAATCATCGATTCAGCAGTAGACACGTTGGTTGCAATAGGCACGTTGTGTACTTCACAAATGCGAACCAGAGCATTTACATCCGACAAGTGAGGTGCCGACCACGCCGGATCTCTGAAAAAGAAAACGGCCTCAATTAATCCGTTCGATACGAGCCCCCCTATTTCCTGGTCGCCACCCATGGGCCCGGATAGCGTGGTGCGTGCAATGCCAATACCGAGTTCGGCCGACATACGCTGCCCAGTAGTGCGGGTTGCGATGATGTTGTGCTTCTCGAAGAAGTCACGATGTCGTTGTACAAATTCAATTAAGTCGGACTTCTTGTTGTCGTGTGCAACCAATGCGATGTAACGATCGTGATAACGTCCACTCCAACGATCAATGGCAATCTTCGAAAGCTCGAGCATGAGGTTTACCGTTTTCGTGCTATCGATTTCCGCCAAAGCCAGCAACCGTTCGCTATCGATGAAGTATGCCTTGACTTGCGATGTGCAAGTAACTGTAGCTGTTGCCGGAATTTGCCCGAGGAAAGCCAACTCAGCTACCGATGTCGGGCCTTGTAATTCGAGATTGCCCCCGTGGCTCATCTGCGCACGAAGACTTCCCTCAACAATAACATACAGCCCGTTGCATTGTTGCTCGGCAGTGAGTATCACGCTACCATCAGGATAAATACGCGGTGTGCCCAGAATGGCTCTTACTTTTTCTTCCGAAAACCAATCAATAATCGTTGTCCAGTTCATTGAGCAATATTAGATACGAAGCACGATTAACAGCGCTGAGGCTAATCAAGATAATGTAACCACAACACGTTCGTTGATGGTCAAGGCCATTTGCTCTTGCAGATTCACATCCTTGAGATTGCCTTTGAGATACTCACGCTTCTGGAGTGAAAGCCTTCGAATGGCTTTTCCTTCGCAGAATCTGCGCAACTGCAGTTCATTTTGGAGAATAAGTTCAGGAACCTCCTGTAAGTTTCCTTGGTCATCTTTTGCGGCCATTGTGAAGTAACACGAGTTGGTATGTTTCACCATTCCCGACTGCGGGAGCAAGGCTTCAACACGGATGCCAACTATCATAGTCGTTCTTCCAACATAATTCACAGAGGCCTTCAAGGAAACCAACTCACCAACCTCGACCGGCGTCAGAAACTCGACGCCCTCTACGGCAACTGTCACGCAATAGGCCTGTGAGAATTTCGAAGCACAGACGAATGCGACTTTATCCATGAGCGACAGCAATATGCCCCCATGCACTTTGCCGCCAAAATTGGCATAGGAAGGAATCATCAATTCTGTGATGGTCACTTCAGATTCTGCGACCGATTTGGAGAGCTTTGTCATGCCTGCTAATTTAGAACACCCATTCGTATTGAACACCAAAACCACGCGGAGATTCGGGCTTGGCGGGTCTCAGCGCTACGAATCGATTGAATACATTGGTGCAATGCACTACCAATTTGTGACGCTTTCGAATGCATGCACCCAGGCGCAAATCGACTACTGCGGTGCCATGCATATTCGTTTGCCGGAAATGATCCAGACCGGGTATGAAAACCGAAAAGACGGTATCAACGCGTTCCATATAACTATATGCGCGAAGGCCTGCACCGAACGTGAAACCCGACGAGTGCTCAACGTCCACATTGCACTTGCCCATGTGCCTGTAACGGTACTTCAACAGCGGCGACCCTGCGTAGGATTCGAGCGTGTGAAACGTTTCAACAGCGTATTTCACAGCATCCGGAAACCGCGACAATTCCGGATGTGTATCCGCATCGATGGGGCAAGCGTACGTGTAGCCTGAGGCAACAAACAACTTCCACTTGCCTATAGCACCCTCGGCGTTAAACGTTATCTCTCCACCGGCTATGCGCGCATTTGTGACATTGACGCTTTTGAAACCCAGCCCGAACAACGGATCGGTAACCGCCCCCCATTGTCCAAAGGTAAATTCTGTCATGTTTTTATACCGTGTATAAAACAATGCTACATCCGCAAACGCTTGCCACTGCTTGTATACGAACTTTCGTTTGACTCCGATTTCATAATTCCATCCACGTTCGGGTTTGAGTTCAGGATTGGGATAGATGTGCAAAATATCTATGTTGTATTTCAGAAAGCGTTCAATGCCCGAAGGAAAGCGAAAGCCCTCACCATAGGACGCCCTCAGCGATGTTTTCGGCGTAAGGCTGTAATTGAGGCCATACGACTGCACAGGCTTGGCAGGCGTAACAACCGTATCCACGCGGAAGTATTCGTAGCGCCAGCCGGCCTGCACTTCCAATCGCTCCC
>CAMAYP010000026.1 GCA_945862415.1 Chryseobacterium gleum
GATTGAAAAGTTGCTTGAGTAACATTTGCGCCTACTGATAGGGAAACAGAACCATGCGGCCGAGCATTTCGTTTGAGTTGCTGAGCACTCGCAGGCAATGAATCTTCCGGAAGAAGCACCTGATCTTGCTCGATGTAAATGGTATCCGAATCGATTATGAGGGTGTCGGCCGCAAGAAAATAGTCCTCATTACACGCGAAAACACTTACTGGCAGACAAGCCGCCGCACAACAAAGGAGAACGCTATAGAAAAATGAACGGAACAATGCTTCGCAAAAGGAATAGCAATATACCTCTATTACTTCTTATCGGTAGAGTTAAAGGTTTTCACCTTCAATCCCTTTTTAGCACCTTGCTTCGTTTGGGTGGACTCCGTCTGATTCGCCGGCGTTTCATTCAACAATTGCCCCTCAGAGGCAGGCGTTTCAACTACCAATTCGGACTTCTCGGTCAGGGAAATTGTCTCGCCAGTCAAAGCATTGGCAGTTGCTTTGGAGTCTGATGACGGAGCTACATTCGATGTGCTTTGCTTTGGGGTTTCTGCCGTTATTGATGATGCCGTCGCTTGATCTTGGCTGCTAGCGGAACTTTCCACCACCGGTGATTCTATAATAGCAGCCTCATTTACGATGACATCTTCTGCAGGACGGACGCTTGTATTTGCATTATCAGCAGCAAACCAAACAATTCCTCCGGTAACTAGCAGAGCCGCATACCACACATTGAAGCGGGTTGCACTCAAACGGGTAAAGTTGGACCACCACAATTTTTTTCGCATTCCGGCATAAACCGACGCCGGAACCTCCGGTCTATAGTCGGTCATGGCCGCATTGACTTGTTGGAAAAAACGATCTTCAGACATGTTCTTTGATTTTTACGGTTGCGATATTTTTTAGTTCCCTTTGCAGGTATGTTTTAGCGCGTGAAAGTTGTGATTTCGAAGTGTTGACATCGATATTGAGCATGTCGCCAATTTCTTTGTGCATGAAACCCTCCACCACATACAGGTTAAAAATAGTTTTGTAGCCAATGGGCAGACGCTCGATGCACTGCAGCATTTCTTCGGCTGTAAATTCCAAGTCTTCAAACGAAGACGGCTCTTCATGCGACCTCATCAGATCATCTACATCCTTTTGGAACGCATGCTTCAGGTTTTTTCGGTAATTCGTAATAGAGGTATTTGCCGCTATTCGACGCAGCCAACCTTCGAAGCTTCCCTCGTGGTTGTAACTACCGATATTGTTGTAAATCTTCACGAACACATCCTGTAACACATCCTGGGCTTCCATTCGATTTCCCGCGTAGCGCAGGCAAATGCCGAACAACAAAGAAGAGAATTTCTTGTAGAGTAGGTCCTGCGCAGCTCTTTCACCGCGGATACAACCTTCTATTATCTCTTTGTTTTCGAGCATTCGTAAGTTAAAACTAAGGAAAGACCGAAGAGGTTGCACGCCTGTAGCAAAAATTACAAATCATGGAGATTTCGTTGCTGCGTCTAGGAGTCGCCCTTCACTCCCCTATTCAAGCGATGCTGCACCGCATGGTAATCGACAAACCAAATAAGCTTCAGGCTGTAGCTATTATCCGGTGGCAAACCCAAGGTGTACTCCATGTCTATCGGCAAGGAAGATGGCACTTTGTTGTTGAAGTCTGTTATGCTGTTCTTCCAAACTAAACTCAACTCACTGCCGGGGGTGAAAATCCAGGTAAACACCATGTCCACGGTGAATGAATTAAAGTTCTGATTGCTTCCTGTAGCCGAAGTCGGCAGCATCTCCCCATCCTCGGCAAGCGAATAATACTCATTGAAAACGGTATAGCCCCAATAATGCCGAACCCTCGCGTTAAGTACCGCAAAGGCGTTCATTGCATACTTCAGCGTAAGTACGTTTGTGTGCGAAATGACATCACGCTTGCCAAATAGAGGCATGAGTTCTTCCTCGTCTTCAAAGGCATAGGCAAAGCCGATGTCGTTGAAATGACTTTGATAGCTGTAGACATACGTTAGGAACAGATGATCATTGAAACGCAGTCGCGGTGCTATTCGGAAGTTGTACTTGAAACGGCTTCTATCCTTGTAAAAACCATAGCCGGAGCCAATGTCGATTGCAATTTTCTTGCGGTAGTCGCTGCTATACCAAGCATAAAACATGGCATTTGAATAGGTACGGAAATACCTTCCCCAGACGCGGGGCTCGAAGAAGTCGTTGCCCCTAACAGGGTTACCATCCAAATTGATACCCCACGTATTGAATTTTCGGGTTGTAATTCCCGCGGAACCTTCAAAGGCGAGAGAGGAAAACTTTCGGGGGGCATATAAATTTTCCCAAGTGAAGGTGAGATCGCTCCACATTCTGTTGAATCGACCAAAGGGCTTGAAGATGCTGTAACCGTTCATGAGCCAGCCACCTGTGGAATTGTTGGCCTGCAAAAACCCAAGGTCCGTAGGGTCGTATGTATCTGTCTCAATCCATTGCCCTACCGAAGAGGTCCAATTGCCGCTGATTTTATTGACCGCAACATCTTCGCGAAACCCGGTTGCACCTGAGTTTGGAAATTCGAGTGCCGGCCCGGTTTTTAAATTAAAAGCGCCGCTTCCTGATACACTGAAGGCGTTGGCTTTATCGCGGATTTCGAACGAAGTCCCCGTAACATTTACATCGTAATCGGCGCCACTTCGCATGACACTCGTATTGATGAGCGACACAAATGAATTATGCGGCAGCACTTGGTCAAACACGGTAACATTGTAATTGGTAAGCTGCGAGGTGTTCACCCTTCTGGTGCCTCCCGTAAGTGTGTCTTGAACGATGGCTTCGCTGGGAGCGGTAACAGCATTGAAAAAACCGATACCCAGCTTGTTCTTATTGCGGCCGGAAATCTTCATCGCATTGATGATTTGGTCTTTGGCCGGGTTATCCGTTACCACCTCATTGACTCCTAAGTTGCTGTACGGGTCATAATAGCGGAGCGGTTGCTCGAACCCTATCCTGCGCGAGTAAAACAGATTACCCTTGGAAAACAACTCTGTTCCTTCGGTGAAAAACTGCCTGTTATCCGTGAACTGTAGCTCATACGCAGTCAGGTTTAGCACCTGCTGGTCGCTAATGGTTTGCCCGAAATCGGGAATCACCGTAGCGTCGAGGGTAAACGCATCGTTCAACCCTAGTTTCAGATCCAATCCGAAATTATAGCTCCATGATGCCTGTGAACTTCCATCTGCATTGCCCTCGGTATTGTAATAGCCTGAAGAATATGGGAACAGGAAAATACGGCGGGGCGGCTCAATATTCTGGATGCCTGTCAAGGTTCCCATTTGGGTTAAAGTTCCTGCAACCATAGGGTTCACGCCGTTCCAATAGCCGTGGTGGCGAGTCCTCCGAATATCACGCTCGAAGTTGATGTTCCAAACTTGCTCTTCGGCATCCGGGAAGCGAATGGCCGCAAAAGGTATTTTCAACTCCAGCGACCAACCGTTTTCGATAATTCGCGCCTTCGAATACCACACGGCATTCCAACTAGGGTCGTCGCCGCTGTTATCTATTCGCGCATCGTACTGCTCCCCGTTGGGCGAACAATAGAAAGCAAAGCCATTCATTCCATCGCGGTAACAGCTGAAAACCACACCGGCAAAATCTGTATTGCAGTTTTTATCACGTCCACATAACTCACGGAGTATGCTATCAGGAGCCGAATCGAAGCACATAAACCCGATATAAACAGCGTCGTCGTGATAGAGCACCCGCACTTCTGTTTTCTGCGTAAGCGGAATTCCGGGCGAAGGAGTATCCATTATGAAATCGCCTGCGGGTAATGCTGTTTGCCAGCAAGGTTCATCGAGCAAGCCATCAATTTTCGGAGGCTGTTCAATGCGGGCAGCAGCGACTGATTTTCGCTCATATTGCGAAAACGCTACCTTGTAAAAAGCAAAACTCAATGCAAGGAAAAGACTTAAAATACGTGCTAATGAATTCATAAACTGCTGGCGGCGAAAGTACGTTTCGCGGAGCCAAACAAACAATTTTACCTTTCGATGGTTTGAGAAGGTGACTCGAAAAGAGTGAAGTAAAAAACAGTACTGCGAATTAATTTCGCACAAATTCTATGTGTAGGCTGCTATCATCATGCTTTCTGTTTATCGCCTTGGGTCTATCTCAAGTGGCAATAGGCCAATCGAAGGCGACCACCTACACCATAAATGGCACACTTCAAGATGCGGCAACGGGAGAATATCTGATAGGCGCTGTGGTAGCCGGCGTAGAAGAAGGCAAAGGTTCGACTACGAATCTTTACGGCTTCTTTTCACTGACACTGCCCGAAGGAAAACAAACGTTGCGTTTCAGTTTACTCGGCTATGAAACAGAAGAGGTGCCGGTGGAATTGCGAAGCGATTTGCGAATGGACCGCTTCTTAAGTCCGCAAAACATTGAAACCGGCGAGGTAACTGTAGAAGGCAAGAAAAGCGACAACACGAAGAGCACAGACATCGGTAAAATAGGACTGGAGATGGACCAGGTAAAAACTCTTCCGGTGCTTTTTGGAGAAATCGATATTCTAAAAACCATTACACTGTTGCCAGGAGTTAAGAGCAGCGGCGAAGGAAATGCCGGGTTCTATGTTCGCGGCGGCGGAGTTGATCAAAACCTGATTTTGCTCGACAATGCAACTGTATACAATGCATCCCATTTGTTCGGTTTCTTTTCAGTTTTCAACGCCGATGCCGTCAAAAACTTAGAGCTCACCAAAGGAGGCATGCCAGCCAACTTTGGCACACGCCTAGCTTCGGTGCTCGATGTTTCGCTCAAAGAAGGCAATCAACGGGAGTTTCGAGCCCAGGGTGGAATTGGCACTATTTCTTCGCGCCTGACGCTAGAGGGCCCCATCAAAAAAGACACGGCGTCCTTTATTATAAGTGCACGGCGAACGTATATCGATGTGCTATTGAAGCCATTTATAAAACCCACAGCGAATGCATATGGATCTGGATACTATTTCTACGATGTAAACGCCAAGATCAACTGGAGGCTTTCCTCCAAAGACCAACTGTTTCTCAGCGGATATTTTGGCCGCGATGTGTTCAACTTCAACAGCAAAAAAACGAACTTCAACACACGCATTCCTTGGGGAAATTCTACAGGCACCCTTCGCTGGAACCGGGTCATTAGCCCCAAGCTTTTCATGAACTCTATTTTGACGTTCACGAACTATGCATTCTCATTTGGTGCAAAGCAAGAAGGTTTTGAATTTACGCTTTCCAGCGGCATACAAGACATAGGCGCCAAGATTCAATGGAGCTATTATCCCAACTACCGCCATCGCATCAAGTGGGGTGTCGATTACACACACCATGACTTCATGCCCAACAGCGTATATGCCCGAAGCGGCGACACCGAGTTTGACACAGGCAGCAAGGTTCATTTGCTGTCGCATGAAGCAGCCGGTTATGTGCTCGACGAATTTGATTTAACCGAAAAACTGAGCATCAATGCAGGCATTCGCTATTCGTACTTCGCGCATGTCGGTCCCTTTACGCGCTATATAAACACGGAAAACGGCCCTTTATCGTCAGGCGTTTCGACCTCCACCATTGAATACACGAAAAGCGAGCTCGTGCAAGATTACGGCGGCTTTGAGCCTCGCCTGAACATTCGTTGGTCTGTTGGACGTAATGCCAGCATCAAGGCCGGCTATATGAAAAACTACCAGTATATACACCTCACGAGTTTGTCGCCAACTTCCTTACCGACGGATGTCTGGCTGCCCAGCACGGAGGTGTTGCGCCCGCAGATTGGTGATCAAATAAGTGCCGGCTACTTCCGCAATTTCGGAAACAATGCCTGGGAGAGCAGCGTGGAAGTGTATTACAAGACCATGCAAAACCAGAGTGAGTACAAGGAAGGCGCACAGCCCGACCAAACCATCAACGACAATATTGACAATTTGCTAGTCCTCGGTTCCGGACGCAGTTATGGAGCGGAGTTCTTTCTCAAGAAAGCGGCAGGCACACTCAATGGTTGGGTAGGATACACGTGGTCCAAGACCGACAGGACATTTCAATCCATCAATAACGGCGAATCGTTTCCGACTCGTTGGGACCGCCGACATGATTTGAGTGTAGTTATTAATTACAAGATACATCCCCGACTCGACCTGGGATTTGTCTTTTTGTATTCCACCGGCAACGCGATAACGCTACCTGTAGAACGCTATTTCTACGAAAACAGGATCGTTGATGTGTATGGACCACGCAACAGTTATCGCATGCCACCTTATCACCGAGCCGATTTCTCGGCCACGTGGCACATGAAGCATTCGGAAAAAAGAAAAACAAAAGACCCCGACGAACCTATTCGCAAATCCAAATTCAAAAGCAATTGGAATTTCTCCGTTTACAACCTGTACAACCGAATGAATCCATACTTCATATACTTCAGCACAGAAGGTCAGATTCTGGCGGGCGCCATACAAGTGAAGGCCTATCAGGTTAGTTTATTCCCCATACTGCCCAGTATTACTTGGAATTTCGAATTCTAAGGAAGGTTGTACCTTCGCACCTTCATGAAAAATCTCGCACAACTCAATGTCTACTTTTGGAAATACCGGGGGAGGCTGTTCGCGGGTTTCATTCTTATCGTTTTCGGTAACATATTTAGTGTATACGCGCCGGTTGTTGTGCGCGACGGCATAGACTTCCTGGCCGATGCGCTTCGTGTAAAAGACAGTCTGCAAGAGACAACGCAAATACCCTCGCCGAGTTCATTCCAATACATCGCTTCGTGGTTTAACAGCAGTGAGCCAACTATTTCCTTTACACCGGAAAACTATGCATCGACAGTGGTCAAGATTGGAATCATGCTCGCCGTTCTGTATCTGATCATGTACGTTATTAAGGGGGTGTTTCTTTTCTATCAGCGCCAAGCACTTATTGTTATGTCGCGCCACATCGAGTACGACCTAAAAAACGAAGTGTATCAGAAATACCAGGAGCTCGACTACACCTTTTACAAACGCAATCGCACCGGCGACCTTATGAACCGTATCAGCGAAGACGTGAACCGAGTGCGCATGTATGTAGGGCCTGCTGTAATGTATACGCTCAATTTAGTAGTGCTTTTGGTAATGTGCACAGTGGTTATGCTGCGCATTGACGTAGAGCTTACGCTGTATACATTGTCGCCGCTTCCTTTCATGATGCTTGCCATATTTTATGTAAGCAAAACGATTAACAAGAAGTCCGATTTGGTGCAGCAACAACAATCGAAACTGAGTGCAATCGTGCAAGAGAGCATTTCAGGCATTCGTGTGCTGCGAGCATTTGGCAGAGAGCAAAGTTTTGCGGACACCTTTTCGACCGAAAGCGACCTCTACAAGGAGAAGCAATTAAAGCTAGTTCGTATCGACGCCCTCTTTATGCCTGTCATTGTTATTCTCGTTGGACTGAGCACCATACTCACTGTATACATTGGTGCACACAAAGTAATGACCGGTGAACTTTCACCCGGCGTTATCGTGCAATTCGTGTTTTACGTAAACATTCTTACATGGCCATTTGCTGTAGTTGGTTGGGTGACCAGTTTGGTTCAAAAAGCAGAAGCCAGTCAGGCACGCATCAACGAATTCCTGCATACCACTCCCGACATTAATGATGCGGCCGATACGCAAAATTTCGCAGCAGGTCCCCTGCGCATGCAGAACGTAAGCTACAGTTATCCCGATAGCGGCATGGAAGCACTGCACGACATCACATTGGAAATTCCGGTTGGTAAAACACTGGGAGTTATAGGAAGAACAGGAAGCGGAAAATCCACCCTGGCCCAGTTAATTCCTCGAATGATTGATCCAACTTCTGGCAGTATTTCCGTTGGAAACACAGACATCCGTAATCTAAAAACCACATCCCTTCGAGAAAATCTTGGGTATGTTCCGCAAGAAGTTTTTTTGTTTTCTGACAGTATTCGCAACAACGTCACGTTCGGAACAGAAGCTACCGATGAAGAAGTAATTAGAGCCACGAGCATTGCGGATGTGCACAACAACATTGTTTCATTTCCGGATGGCTACAACACACTTTTGGGAGAGCGCGGCATTAACCTGAGTGGCGGGCAGAAGCAGCGAATTTCGATTGCTCGTGCTATTATCAAGAATCCGGAGATACTCCTTTTCGACGACTGCCTGAGTGCGGTTGATACGCAAACCGAAGACCGCATCATACGCGAACTGAAGGATGTGATGAAAGGCAAAACAAGCATTGTCATTGCGCACAGAATTTCGACCGTAAAAGAAGCAGACATCATCATTTATCTTGATCACGGCCGCATTACCGAACAAGGCACGCATACAGAGCTATTGGCGCTAAACGGTTCCTATGCCTCACTCTATAAGAAGCAATTGCTCGAGGAACAGCAAGAAAGCCAATCCCCGCCCGCAGCGAACGTTTAAGTTTCGACTTTGTTATTGATTTTTTAGTCCGACCTCATGAAAGATTCCATTGCCCTCCATTGGTTTCGACGCGATTTACGCATCGAAGACAATCACGCACTCAGCAAAGCCATTGCAAGCGGCAAACCGGTGCTTTGCATTTTCATTTTCGATCGGTTGATTTTGGACAAGTTGGAAGACCGCTCAGACAAGCGTCTGACCTTTATTCACCTAACGCTGCAAAACATCAACCGTCAACTGCAAGAGCAAGGCAGCAGCTTGCGCACTTATTACGGTGAGCCACAACAAGTATGGCAAGACATACTTAATGAATACGCAGTAACGGATGTTTACTGCAACCGTGATTACGAGCCCTATGCCCAGCAGCGCGACCGAGCGGTTCATGAATTTCTTTCCGACAAGGGAATAAACATGCACGGCTGCAAGGACCACGTGATATTCGAAAAACAGGAAGTCACAAAAGACGATGGCCTACCCTACACGGTTTTTACGCCGTACAGCAAAAAGTGGAAAGCCAAACTGTCTGCACATTCCTTTGATCCATTCAGCAGCATGCCTGCCGCGAGCCAATTATTAGCAACAGAGCCGACGGATGTGCTTTCACTCGAATCCATGGGCTTTAAAGCAACTGAAGCCGCTGATTTTCCGTCGGCGGAAGTATCGTTGAATACCATACGCAATTATCACAACACGCGCGACATTCCGGCAATTGCAGGCACTACCCGACTGAGCTTACACCTGCGTTTTGGCACAGTGAGCATACGTCAGCTTGCGGCCATTGCCCACCGTGAAAATGAGAAATGGTTGAATGAACTCATCTGGCGTGATTTCTATCAAATGATACTCTATCACTATCCCGCAACAACGGAACGTGCTTTCAAACCAGCCTACGATCGCATACCGTGGAGAAATGCTCCCGAAGAATTCACGGCATGGTGTGAAGGGCAAACGGGCTATCCCATTGTGGATGCGGGCATGCGGGAATTGAATGCAACCGGATTTATGCATAACAGAGTGCGCATGATTGTGGCCAGTTTTCTCACCAAGCATTTGCTCATCGACTGGCGATTGGGAGAGCGCTATTTTGCAAAGCAACTCCTCGACTTTGACCTTGCGAGCAACGTGGGTGGTTGGCAGTGGGCAGCCAGCAGCGGTTGTGATGCTGCACCTTACTTCCGTGTTTTCAACCCAGCACTCCAAACCGAGAAATTCGATAAAGAGCTTCACTACATCCGCAAGTGGGTTCCTGAATTGGGAACTGAGAAATATCCAAAGCCCATCGTCGATCATGCCTTTGCACGCGACCGAGTGCTCAAGGTATTCAAGGCAGCCCTTCAGCAAGAGTAGAATAAGGACTAGATTTGAGGCATGGAAACCCTCTTTGCAGGAACTCGAGTACTCGACCTTTCAACTGTATTGGCCGGCCCATCGGTCGCAACATTTTTCGCAGAGTTGGGCGCAACGGTGATCAAAGTAGAAAACCCGCGCACGAAGGGTGATGTTACCCGAACATGGAAATTGAATTCGGAAAACACGGAATCCGACATCAGTGCATATTTCGCATCCGTGAACTATCGAAAGTCTTACGAGTGGATTGACTTTTCAGCCAGTGCTAGCCGACCGCAGCTGGAAGACCTCATACGCACGAGCGACATCATCATAACCAATTTCAAAGAAGGGGACGACGTGAAGTTCAAGCTCACACCACCGGAGATTCATGCATTACAACCGAAAGCGATTCTCGCATCGTTGAAGGGATTTCAATCCGATCCGAATAGAATAGCGTACGATGTTGTACTACAAGCCGAATGTGGTTTCATGTTCATGAACGGAACCGAAGAAAGCGGCCCATTGAAAATGCCGGTAGCGCTCATCGATGTTATCGCTGCTCATCAGCTCAAAGAAGGCATTCTTTGTGCGTTGTTGCGTCGCTCAGAAACAGGAAAAGGCAGCACGGTTCGGGTCACATTGGAAGAAGCAGCACTTTCGGCGCTTGCCAATCAAGCCAGCAATTACCTAATGGCCGGACACATAGCACAGGCAGCAGGCTCGTTGCATCCGAACATAGCACCCTATGGCGAAACCTTCCGATGTTCCGACAACAAGCGGTTGGTTTTAGCGGTAGGCAGTGATGCACAGTTCAACCGACTTTGCGAAGCGGTGGGTTTGGCGCAGCTAATGCTCGACGAGCGCTTTTCAAAGAATCAGAACAGGGTTGTAAACAGACAGGCATTGGCTGAGGCACTGCAAGGAGGATTAGTTTCTCACCCGCGCGAGTATTGGATGCAGCGCTTCATTGCGGGTGGTATACCGGCAGGAGCCATTCGCTCTATGGACGAAGTAATGGAAACAAGCGCAGCGCTTCAGATGATCCGTGAGGAAACAATCTCCATTCAACCAACCCGAAGAATGAGTTCAATCGCTTTTAGACTGGAATCTTGATTTCGTAGGATTTTCCCGATGCGACCTTCAGATAGTTTTCGCGCAACCACGGGTTATACCATTTCAACAGCTTGTAGGTTGTTCCTTGCTCTTTTGCAAAAGCAGCCAAATCTGAAATACTCGCAGTAACCTGAATCGAATTAAACTGAAAGGGCTCATAGAGTTCAGCGGGCCTTAGCACGAAACCGTATTGATCCGCGTGACTGAAAATCTCCTTCATGGCCAAAATGCGGTATACGTATCGTGCAGTTTCTTCATTGAGCAATAAATCCCAATACGCATTTTGATATTGCTGACCTGCCCGACGTTGAAGACCTCCCATACCCATGTTATAGGAAGCAGCCGCCATGGCCCATGAACCATGAATATCATATGCATCCTTCAAATAATGACAAGCTGCATAGGTGCTCTTCTCGACGTCATAACGCTGATCCACTTGCTCATCGATTTCCAGACCGTACCCTTTTCCGGTTTCCTCGAGGATTTGCCAGAAACCCTTTGCACCGGCAGGCGATGAAGCATTTGAAAGAGCGCTTTCTATTACGGCCAAATACTTAAAATCGTCGGGAATTTCATTCGCCTTCAGTATAGGTTCAATCACGGGAAACCAGCGATAGGCTCGTTTTATAGCAAGTAGAGTATTGCTGTGCCAATAGGTATTAACGAGCAGCTCTCTGTCTAGACTCTCGCGCACATCCGGGCGATCCATGGGTACCAATTCTCCCGCAAAATCGAGCTTCTCAGGAAGCGGCATGGCGTAGATGCGGTATTCGCCATTTATGACTTGTCGGTAAGCGTCGTTATCAGCCTTTGTTGGTTTTGCTCTGTCCACAAAAGCAACAAGAGCCAGCGTAACGAGCGAAACAAGCAATCCCACTATCGCAGCTATACCATACACGCGCGCGTTCATGGTTCGAATCAGAAAAAGGGAGTTTCAAATTCGCTGAAGAGCATAGCTTGATTATCACGTGGGGAAAGTAATGGGCTATCGCAACCCCAATTAATAGCTAGTGCCGCATCGTTCCAGCGAAGACTTCCTTCATGTTCTTTACTATAGTAGTTCGTGCATTTGTAACTGAAAATCGTATCGTCTTCCAAGACCAAAAAACCATGGGCGAATCCCTCGGGGATGAACAGTTGGGTGGCATTTTCACCCGAAAGCACGCGGGAATAGTACTTGCCAAAGGTGGGTTCTGTTCGACGTAAGTCGACAGCAACATCCAATACACTGCCTTTGGCAACACGCACTAACTTAGCTTGGCCCTTGGGAGGGACCTGGAAATGCAACCCTCGAATAACGTTTCGCTTGGATACGCTCTCATTATCCTGAACAAAAGTCAGGTTGAAACCTGTATCTATTCGAAACCTGGCTTCATTGAATGATTCCTGAAAGGCCCCGCGATCATCTGCAAAAACAGAAGGCTGAATTACTAGCAAATCACGAAAGTCGGTTTGTTCTATTTGCATATTAGAAAAGTCGTTCTTGGAGAGTCAATAGAATTAGAACGCTCGAAATAAGGAACGTCCATGAGCGTACTTCAGCTGATACCTGCTGACTAATACGTGCACGTGGTTGAACGTAAATAATGTCACCCGCTTCAACAGACATATCTGCATAACGCAGGCCATCTATAGTTGAAAGGTCTATATGGTATATCAAGCGTTCACCACTCTCCACTTTCCGGATTAGTTTGATGTCGTCGGCCTTACCAAACGATCCTATACCACCCGATTTAGCCAACGCTTCCACCACACTGATACTCTCTTCTCCCAATTGCAGCACCGATCCTGATCCTGCAGGGCTTGTAAAAACGATGGCACGTCGGTTCGTAACCTTTAACTTGACATAGGGGCGATTAAACTGTGGTGTGTACAAATCCTCGATATACTTCTGTGCTTCAGCTATAGTTAGTCCACTTAGCTTATTTAATCCAATGATCGGAAACTCAACAAAACCTTGAGAATTCACCAAGTATTTAATGTTTGCCTCCTTTGCTGACGCATTACCGTCCACTGAACTGGTGCTTCCCTCGAGCATAACTGCGCCCTCACTTGTGTAAATCTCAAATGTGATTACATCGTTGGGTTGTATCCTATAGTCAATACTGCTGGAGTCAATAACAGGAACATCGTACACAAAATCTTTTGGTGGCTTGAACAAGAATTCCGAGTTAATGCCACAAGAAGCAAACAGCATAGAAATTACGAGTGGGGCCAATAGGTTTGATAACCTGGTCATGAGCATAGGAGTTTGCCACAAAAGTAAGATGGAAAGAGCAATGCCATTCACCATCTTTGTAATATGAAAAAAACGGTGGTATTAGGAGCTTCCCCGAATCCTGACCGATATAGCTACAAAGCGATCCAAGCCCTTGTTGAACATGGCATTGAAACGATAGCCTTAGGCATAAAAGAAGGAACTGTATCGGGTGTACATATTGCCAAAGAACTCGAATTCGTATCGGATATTGACACCGTGACACTATATGTAGGGCCCGAGAATCAAATGAAGTGGCATGATGCAATTTCAAAGATGCGACCACGCCGTGTTATATTCAACCCCGGTGCAGAAAACCCCTCATTCGAGCAAATTCTCAAAAATGAGGGAATTGAAGTAGAACGAGCGTGCACGCTCGTGCTGCTCGCCACCAATCAATTTTGAAGAATTCGCACATGATCTCACTGAGACCGGTTTCAAAGGATGATTTTGATCTGATTTTTGAATGGGAGAATATTCCGGAACTATGGCCGGTTTCGGAGCAGCAGGGTCCATTCAGCCGGGAAGAAATTGAGCTTTTTCTATCCAACTGTCTGAACGTCGACAACTCCGAAATCGAACGATGGATCGTTTGCAACTCCTCCACACCAATAGGAGCGATAGACATTTTCGAATACGACCTGCATAATCGGAATTGCGGTATCGGCGTTTTTATTGCAGACCCCGCCAATCGCAACAAAGGATTCGCAGGAGTGGCGTTGGCAATGGCGGTAAGTATGCTGCAAGGAAGAGGTTGCCTGCTCATTCGTGCCCTCATTTACGCAGACAACACATCGAGCTGCCGCCTATTTTTGTCGGCCGGTTTTCGGAAGGGCGCATCAGTACCTTACAAAGGAAAATCAGCCCTTCAATTTTTTTGGACGCCACAAGCATGAAAAAAACCCGCATCTACATCATCGTCGCACTTACCATTTTAGTTGTTGCGTCAACCATCCTAAGTTACTTCAGGCTATTTATCCAATCGAATCTTTCGTGCACCGATGAGGTGATTGTATGTGTCGTCAGAAAAGAAACCGCTGCGAAAAACGTATTCAATACAAACGGCCTAATGCTATACAGCGAGCGCAGTTGGCAAATCGCCGCCAGGCTGAAGAAACTGACGGTGGTGAAGCCAGGACGCTACCGGCTGAAATCGGGAATGTCGAACAACGATATCATTGCGGAGTTTCGTTCCGGCGGAGCCGCCACCCTAAACCTGCGTATTGACGATGTAAGCAGCCTAGAAGAGCTGGCATCGAAATTAGGCAACAGCATGTTGCAAGACAGCACACATTTCATCTCTGCATTTACGAATGACAGCTTGCTAAATGCGTTGGAAATTAATGCCGCGTATGTGGCGACCTATATCCGCCCGAATACCTATGAGTTTTTTTGGAACATGACCGGTGAAGCATTCTTACGAAAAATGTTGAGTGAAAGCAACAAGCTATGGAGCGCAGCCCGCGAGGCAGCATGCGCACAACGAGGCATGAGTAAGGAAGAAGTAGTTATTCTAGCGTCGATTGTGAAAGCTGAAACCGGAGCAACGGAAGAGGCACCAAGAATTGCTGGCCTTTACCTAAACAGGTTGCGGACAGGCATGCCACTGCAATCTGATCCGACAGCAATCTTCGGACGAAGAAAATCGACCCAACGAGTATATCTCTCCGACATTCAAAGCGACTCACCATACAACACGTATAAGTTTGCAGGCTTACCTCCGGGGCCTATCAATTTTCCGGAAACCATTTACATCGACGCTGTTTTACAGGCCGAACAAAACAGCTTTGTGTTTATGTGCGCTGAGCCGGGATCAACGGGAAAGCATCGATTTGCAAAATCACTTTCGGAACACGAAAGAAACCGAAAAGAGTACGTCACCTGGTTGGATAAGAAAGGGATACGCTAGTCTTTTTTGTTTATCACTATCTCGTTTTAGTAAATTTGCATACATATGTTATCGAGAGGTAAGATATTAATGCGCCTTCGAGGGCTGCTGTTTTTTATGGTGTGTATCACCGTATCTTCTTGCGTTATTCTATCCATAAGTCAATCAACCAAAAACAACTACCTCTCTAAAATCAGTTTGTCCTCTCGTCAAAAAGCGTTGGCAGAAGAGTTAGGGAGGAAAATGTATGACATACATCGCCACGCAAATTCAGGACAAGACATAGCAACTGCCACCGATGATTTCAAACTAACTCTAAACAAATGGGAAAGTGCGCAGAAGGCACTCATTACAGGAAGCGACCACTATGGCACGCATGGCGACAATTCCAATGCGTCACAAGAAATGCTTCAGAAGTCGTCGGGTCAATTTGTTCAAGGCCGAGACTTTATGAATGCCTTTATCGAGCAGCCACAGGCCTATCAAATTG
This sequence comes from Chryseobacterium gleum, assembly GCA_945862415.1. Lineage (GTDB taxonomy): Bacteria > Bacteroidota > Bacteroidia > Flavobacteriales_D > Sanyastnellaceae > JAIBBG01. The sequence continues at coordinate 15,517 of CAMAYP010000026.1, forward strand.
CGCAGCTTGATTCGGGCATGGTGATGTTAGAGGGCTACATAGGCAGCATTAACAACGTAACCGGAAAGTTTTTGGCGGAAAGTGAACTTCAGGAACAGATCACGTTTACATCGATTCTTTTCATAGCAGCCGGAACCGTTTTCATACTAATCTTCGGCATCTTCCTTACGCTACGCCCCATTCGCAAAACCTTGGACGAAACCGATTCTGAAATTGAAGCAGCTGAAGAAAAAGTGAAAGTCGCACTCAGCGCCAAAGCAGAGTTCCTTTCCAACATGAGCCATGAAGTTCGAACACCTCTAAACGGCGTTATTGGCATGAGCGAAATTCTTCTGCAAAGCAAATTGAATGAAGAACAGCGAGCATGTGCGCGCAATATCCACAACAGTGCCTTTCATCTGCTGGACCTCTTAAACAACGTATTGGATGTTGCCAAAATGCAATCGGGCAAAATGGAAATTCGAAAAGAGCGATTTATACTTTCAGATTGCATTGATCAAGTAATTGATTTATTGAAGCCGCTTGCTCACGGAAAGAAGATTGAGCTCATGAGTGATTTAAGTCCACTTATTCCACTAGAGCTAATCAGCGACGAGCATCGCATTCGTCAGGTTTTAATGAACCTTACCAACAATGCTATCAAGTTTACAGATAAGGGAGAAGTAGTTCTTAAAACCGAACTGGTGAATAGTGTGAATGGTTTTGTGCAGATAGAATTCAGCATCACAGACACAGGTATCGGTATCGAATCAGATAAGATCGAGAAAATTTTCGAGTCCTTTTATCAAGTTGATTCTTCGTTTCAAAAGAAATACAGCGGCTCAGGACTTGGGCTTTCCATCAGCCAGAGCCTGGCCAATGAATTAGGAACACGCATTAAAGTTCAAAGCAAGCAAGGTCATGGATCCACTTTTTCATTTAGTCTTGTTGCTGAAATTTCTGGAGCCGACCACAAAGAAAAAGTAAAAGCGTTGCAAGGCATGCGTGCCTTGGTAATAGACGACAACACAACCAATCTCAAAATTTTAGTCAAGCAACTTTCGGGATGGAGCATTGAGGCAACCCCCTTCAACAGTCCGCAATTGTTAACCGACATCATGTCGAATTTAAACAAATTCGACTTTGTAATTCTCGACATGCAGATGCCGGAAATGGATGGCCATTCGGTTGCAAAAACAATACGCACGAATTTCAGCATTCAAGAGCTGCCGATCATTGTGCTTTCATCGTTAGGCGAGCATATGATGTCGGACAGTGAAAATCTGTACAACGCGTATTTATCGAAGCCTGTTAAGCAATCCAAACTACTCGATACGATTATTGATGTAATGAAAGTTAGCCCGCTTCAACATGCTATGCTGAACATGCAAAGCGGCAACACAGAAGTGTTAACTCAACAGAAGTCGAACATCAAAATATTGCTTGCTCAAGACAACGATCTTTCAAGAGCGGTAACAGCCAAAACACTTGAGTTGCTTGGACACCAGTTCATCACTGTAACCACAGGAAAAGAAGTATTGGAAAAGTCACGACGCGATGAGTATGACATCATTCTGATGGATGTGAAAGATAAAGAAGTGGATGGAATAGAAACCGCCAAACAATTGAAGAGGCTAGTTGATCAAGAGTCGCGACCTGTCATAATTGGAATTAGTAGTGATGAGAAAAAAGACAAGGCCATGTGTATGCAAGCAGGCATGGACGACATCTTGGAGAAACCGATGAGTATTGAAGTGCTGCAAGAGAAAATCAACTATTGGATTATTCAAGGGGAATAACCAATAGTTTTATCAGTATTGTTTCTATCCTCAACTCGATCATTCAAATCTTAAGTAAGTTGCGCGTTGGTAATTTGAAAATGCTGCGCGCCCTCTTACATAGTATCTGCTTCCTTTTGATTGTATCCAGCACTCGCTCTGTTGCGCAACACGACAGCATACGGTATGATGTGCGCAAGAAGATTGCATACTCATCAACACTTGCAACAGCCGGCATTTCTTACACGTTGCTCAATGAACTCTGGTATAAAAATTATCCACGCGCCACACTTCATTCGTTCAACGATAACGCTGAATGGTTGCAAGTAGATAAAGTTGGACACGCATTCACGTCGTATACACTCTCACGATTTCTGACAGACTTTTACTCGTGGTCATTGCCTGATGGAAGAGACACATGGCGCGGCGCAACCGCAAGCATGTTGTACATGACAAGCATTGAAATCCTCGATGGTCGAAGTGCGCAATGGGGATTTTCTTGGGGTGATATGATTGCAAACACGAGTGGAATTTTACTACACACAACACAAAATGTTTTGTGGCAAGAGCAACGCATCGTTTTAAAATTTTCATACAGACCATCAACATTTGCAGATGCGAATGAAGAAGTGTTAGGTCGTAATTTTCAACAACGCGTTTTGAAAGACTACAACGCACAAACGTATTGGGCATCAATAAACGTATCTAGATTTCTCGCCACTGGCGCGACTTTCCCGAGATGGTTGAATATTGCAATAGGATATGGAGCAACAAAAATGACAAGTGCGAATTTCATTGTTGATGATGTTAATAATTTTCAACGAGAGCGTGAATTCTACTTTTCATTTGATGCAGATTTGGAACGTGTTCGCTGGAAGAAAAAATGGATGCGACAAACTGCAAAAGTTTTAAGCTTCATAAAAATTCCGGGACCAACTTTTGAAATTCGTGATAATGGAAAAATGAAATTTCACGGATTGTTTTTTTGAAGACCAAAACATTAATCGAAGAGCAAAATTGAAATGGGAGTTTATCGAGTGACAGAGATAACAAACGCCTCACCTATCAGCTGGGAAGATGCAACAGCTAAAGTGGTAGAAGAAGCAATGGTTCGTTTCAATAGTGTATGTTCGGTGTATGTTCAAGACCAGACCGCAAAAGTGTTGAATGGAAAAGTGAACTCGTTTTGCGTTACTGCCAAGGTTACTTATGAAATTGTAAATCACAAATCAACCGTTACAAATATGAAAACAAAGTCAAAATCACACGCTGCCCCTAAGGCCGTGAAGAAGGCTGCTCCTAAGAAAGCTGCTGCTCCAAAGAAAGCTGTTGCTAAGAAGGCTGCTGCTCCGAAGAAAGCTGTTGCTAAGAAGGCTGCTGCTCCGAAGAAAGCTGTTGCTAAGAAAGCTGCTGCTCCTAAGAAGGCTGCTGCTCCTAAGAAGGCTGCTGCTCCTAAGAAAGCTGCTGCTCCTAAGAAAGCTGCTGCTCCTAAGAAGGCTGCTGCTAAGAAGTAATATTCTTCGCATCGAAATTGAAAACCCCGCAATGCGGGGTTTTTTGTTTTTCAAGAATCACATCAATCTGAGCAAATTCGCCTACTTCTTCAATGTGATGAATACGGGTAAATGATCGGAATAACCACCCTTGTAAGAATCGCCAGCATATGATCTGCTCGGACGAGCTACGCCTTCTTTATCGCGAAACAAGAGTTTCTCATCGCGCAATACTCCGGCTGATTGACTATCGACATGCCAACCAGAAGTTTTTGCGTTATCGACTATCTTCATCAACCCGCGAGAAGTAATCATCTGGTCTAAAGCTCCCCATTCTCCTTTATAGAAATAAGAACCGTTTCCCGATGTATGAATCGAATACATATGGTTAAACAAGAATGATGAGGCCACGTCTTTCGCACCCAACACCTCATACACACTTTTGTCGTTTGGGTGATCATTGAGGTCGCCCATGATCACAATTTTTGCGTTCGAGTTATCGGCGAGAACCGCATCTACTTTAGTCTTCAATAACTGCGCAACAGCCAATCTGTTTGGTTCGCTTTCCGCTTGTCCACCGCTTCGGCTCGGCCAATGGTTTACAAAAAAGTGAATCGTCTCACCATCCATCTTACCTTGCGCATGCAATATGTCACGCGTGTTTGGATCTTTCAGGTCAGGCAATGCAATTGTGTAGTACTGAAATCGCACGTCTTTCAATATGGATGCGTCATACAGTGCTGCAGCATCAATACCGCGTTCATCCGGACTGTCGGCATGGATAATTTCATAGGGTCCCTTTTTAGGAGAAGCATTCAATGCAGGTTCGCGCACCAAATCGATCAGCACGGCCTTGTTCTCTATCTCACACAAGCCAACAAAAACAGGGAGCTCTCCCGGCATCATGTCGATGACTTCTGAAATACGACTCAGCTTTTCGCGATAGCGGATAGCGTTCCACTGCAGCTTTCCACCTGGAGTAAAATCTTCATCGATCTTCAGCGGATCATCGACTGTATCAAACAGGTTCTCTACATTATAGAAAGCAACGGTTACCTCTTCGCTCCCCGCGCTTCCGGTGTCCTTTACGGATGCGCATGAATAACACATCAAAACGATACATGCACCAAGGCCAAAACCATATCTCTTTTTCATCCAATAATTTTCCGCAAAGATGACTACTAACGGGCATTTTCAAAAAAAACGCAACCTTATATTCTTTGATAACGTAATAACCATCAAACTGAAATGCGATGAATAAAAACAAACTCTATACAATCTTGCTAGGAATGTTCTCCTTCGGACATGGGGTGATGGCTCAAAGCCAACCGCAGCCGAAAACGATTCATCTGAACGCTATGATGCAAACAGCATCCGAGACCGGCGCAACCTACCAACTTAAACTTACACCGCTTGACGACACGAAGTATAAAGGCAATGTGTATGATGGCATGGAGAATTTAAAAGTAGAAGGACAATACGTAGAACGCAATGGACGCTTCATAGAAGATGGCTATTTCAAATACTACTTTGCTAACGGCAGCGTAGAAAGTGAAGGAGCGTATCAGGCCGGTGTTAAAATTGGTCATTGGAAGCGCTTCGACTTTCAGGGCAACCGCAAACCGGATCGCTACTATCCGCCATCAAGCGCAAGTATGCGTCGCAAATCAATGAACATCGACATTTCCACAGACAACTAAACTTAGTTGCGGCCTGCCTACTTTTGGCGCGCCATGACGAAACGATATACCTGCCGAACCTATCTTTCGATGGCACTGACTTGGTCGGTGCTTTCGGCATTGGTATCGTGCAGAGAGGAAGCGCATGAAACAAAGTCGGTTTTTTGCTACAACGAGAGCAATGGCATCACCACACTCGACCCGGCATTCTCGCGCGACATTGAAGTAATATGGGCAACCAACCAATTGTTCGATGGCTTGGTAGAACTCGATAGTCAAATGAAAGTCATTCCCTGCATTGCTCACAGCTGGGACATCAGCCCAGATGGAATGCACTATCGCTTTCACCTGCGCAACGATGTTTATTTTCATCCAAGCCCTTTGTTCGCAGATACTGCAGGACGTAAAGTCAACGCCTCCGACTTTGTTTATAGCTTCAATCGCTTGTTGGATCCTGCCTTGGCGAGTCCCTCTTCCTGGATTTTCAGCAGTGTTGATCGCACGCAAGCAAGCGGCTTCGAAGCAATCAATGACAGCACTCTTGATGTTCACCTTCGTGAACCGTTTCAACCCTTCCTGGGCATGCTCAGTATGCAATACTGCAACGTCGTTCCGAAAGAAGTAGTTGAACACTACGGTGCAGACTTTCGCGAACACCCTATTGGAACGGGACCGTTTCGATTTGCCTTCTGGTATGAAAACATCGCTCTTGTTTTCCATCGAAACAACAACTATTGGATGAAAGATGAACAGGGCATAAAACTCCCCTATCTCGACGCCGTGAAGATTGAGTTTGCGAAAGACATGTCTGTCGAGTTTCAAGGATTGCTGCAAGGCAAGTACGATTTCATGAGTGGCATTCACAGTTCATTCAAAGACGAGCTGCTCAATCAATCGGGTGAACTAGCCGATGCCTACAAAGCGCTTCTGAAGTTCCAGCGAACCCCGTTTATCAAAACGGATTACCTCGGCATTCAAATGGATCCAACAGCCGCCATCAATGCAGGCTCACCATTGATGGATGTTCGTGTGCGCCGGGCAATTTCGCACGCCATCGACAAAAGCGAGATGGTTAGATACCTTCGCAACAACACTGTGTTCGCAGCATATCAAGGATTTGTGCCGCCCACGCTAAACCCTTTCGGCACGCAAGAATTTTATCCGTATGATTTGCAAAAGGCTCTTAGCCTCCTAGCAGAAGCAGGCTATCCGAATGGTGAAGGCATGTCGGAAATTGTGTTGTCGACCACAGGCGACTACGCCGATTTGATGGAATACATCCAGCATGCGTTGGGTAAGATTGGAATCAAGACACGCATCAACGTATTGCAAGGACCTGCTCTTCGCGAACAATCGGCCAAGGCTCAATTGGCTGTATTCCGAAAATCATGGCTGGCCGATTATGCCGACGCTGAGAATTTCCTGGCGGTATTTTACACGCCCAACTTTTGTCCGTCGGGCCCCAACTATACCCACTACAGCAATTCGGCATTCGATTCACTCTATGTGAAGATTCGCCGCGAATCGAATGACTCTACAAGATATCGTCAAATTGCATCGCTCAATGAAATGCTCATGCTCGATGCACCCGTTCTTCCGTTGTATTACGATCAGGTATCGCATTTTGTGCGCAGTAATGTTTACGGGCTTCAAACCAACCCCGTGAACATGCTAGATTTACGGCCGG
>CAMAYP010000027.1 GCA_945862415.1 Chryseobacterium gleum
CTTGCTGCTCTCCCGACTGAAATACGCCAATACTCCAAGTCGAAAATGAGTATATCGCAATTACGAACAACACCGGTACTAGAGCAGTTGCAATCCATTTTTTGGCATTGATAAATTTTGAAAGGTTCAAGACAAAAGCTTTCCGTTCATCGATAGTTCTGTACACTTTCGTGCGCTGGATGTGAAAGAGGTATATCAGATAAAACAAGACTACAGAAGCAACGATATCATACGTGAACTGCAAATCGCTGTTTACACTGAACCAATTTGCTGTGAGCGACAAATCAGACAAATCCTTGAAAAGGCGACGGATGATTATCAATGTGATAATCTCATATTGCTTGGATATATAGATGGAAGTGGATTTTGGTAAGTAGAAAATCAGCAAGTACACCTCATAAACCAGGATGAAGGAGAAAGGGGTATAGATGGCTGCGATTGGGTTTTTCAATAGGTTCGACGCCTCGTGCACGTAGATAAAATTGAAATGCACCAAGCCAATCACAATTAGATGTACGATGAAGCTAACGAGCGCTATCCATAGTATGGCATGCTCAAAACTCTTTTTAGTTTTCTGAGATAAAAACTTATTGTAGAGCTTTTCTCCGATGTTTTTTACTTGCATGACATGTAGCGAGTTTGATTAAGGAGAAGTGGGAGCTGCCGTCAATGAATACGTTAACGCTTTGTGCGCATTGACTATGCTTTTTTAAGGTTTCATACATATAACCATTTAGTATAGAATTAGTTCGTATTTGGCTTCGACTGTCTATCCGCACTTATTCTTTTCATCGACGTGAAATAATTTCATTTCAGCAGAGACATCTACTGAGTAGTGAAATCGTTTGATTATACTTTTTGGCCGTCATCATCGCCGCCCTTCTTGAGTTGGTGCTTTATTAAAAGCTTTACGTAATGCCTGTTGCGTCGCTCTTTTTTGGCATCAGCTCTCTTTCCATTTCGCTTGTCTTTCACAATGCGATCAAGGTCGTTGAGATCCTCAATTTGCTTGATATCGTTGATGGATGTTCTTTTTGGCATCGATCTTAATTCCGAAACTTCGTGTTTATATCAAAATCATTATTTGTCGCGAGCAGTCGAGCAGCGAAGCTAACTGTAACCATTTTTTTTGCTTGAATAGCGAGACAGCACTTGCTTTTCTGCATTGAGTTTTCAACGAACTGCGCACTCACCCTTTCCATGTGCCGCCGTAACGATAGTTTGGTTCTTTTCTGGCACTGGTGCAGCATGGTGAGCATACAAACACCCAAAGCTTGCCTTTCGTTAGTTGCACTCTGAACATCGTATTGGCTTCCTTTCCACATTTCGCGCATGGCTTGGTTTTCATTCGTGTTATGCTGTAATGAGTCCAATAGATAACTCTTTAGATATAACAAAGTTCATCAAACAACACGTTGATGTAATTGTATTGCTTGCTTCTTCCAGGCTCGTGGTTAGGATGGGAAGGAAAGGCGTTCGATCTCGAGTATGTAGACTGCAAACGCAAACAGATGGACTGCTTAAATACGACAATTCAAATTTCGAACTCGGTGTAAAACAGCTTCATCTTATTAGAATGCCTTTAAAGCGCAAAAACCGGTAAATATTTTTATGAATACTAGAGAGAAATGTTTCGAAAGCCTTCAGACAGAGGGAACATTGTTGCCAACGAACTGTTATCCTGAATTAAATCAGTACTTGAAAATTAGATAATTATGTCAGTACACATGAAAATTGGAATACCCACGGAGTTGGTTATTGGCGAATCGCGCGTCGCTGCTTCTCCAAAATCGGTTGGTCGCCTGTTGAAGCAGGGCTTTCAGGTAACGATTCAATCAAATGCAGGATTCCTTGCGGGATTTACAGACTTAGATTACCAAGAAGCTGGGGCCACCATAGCGAGCACGCCAGGTGATATTTATGGTAGTTCCGACCTGGTTCTAAAAGTGCGTGAGCCTAACGCTGAAGAGGTTTCCATGATGCCCAGTGGTCTTGTGCTGATATGCTATCTCAGCCCGGGACAGAATCTTCCGCTTTTGCAACTCCTGGCAGAGCAAGGGGTGAATGCCATAGCGATGGATGCAATACCCAGAATTTCTCGTGCTCAGAAAATGGATGTTCTTTCATCCATGGCCAATATTTCGGGTTACCGAGCTGTGGTGGAGGCGGCCTTTTACTTTGGTCGTTTCCTGAATGGACAAATAACGGCTGCAGGAAAAGTAGAGCCGGCCAAGGTGTTGGTTGTTGGTGCGGGTGTTGCCGGTCTTGCAGCCATAGGAACAGCGAATTCGCTCGGAGCAATTGTAAAAGCCTTCGATACTCGAAAAGAGGTGGCTGAACAGATCCAGTCAATGGGCGCCAAATTTCTTACCGTAGACATTAATGAGGATGGCCGCACAGAGTCGGGCTACTCGAAAGAGATGAGTCAGGAGTTCATAGATGCAGAGATGAAACTTTTTGCAGAGCAGGCCAAGGAGGTAGATATCGTCATTACCACCGCCCAAATACCGGGCAGGCCAGCCCCTAAGTTGTGGTTAGATTACCACGTGAAGCTCATGAAAAAAGGATCTGTGGTGGTGGATCTTGCAGCTTCGACAGGAGGAAATTGTATGCTCACCAAACCCGGTGAGGTGTATACGACCGACAACGGCGTCACGATACTCGGTAAAGTGGATTTGCTGCCCGGCCAGGCAAGTCAGTTGTATGGAAACAATCTGTGCCACTTACTCGACGACATGGGAAAGGCCGAACACTTTCACATCGATATGGAAGATGCGATTGTGTCGAGAGCTATGGTTACCCACAACGGAAAAATCAATTGGCCCCCAAAACCACTCGAGGTTAGTCCTAGCTCAAAGGCGAAAACTCAAGAGCTCACTTCCAAGTCGGCAGAGAATCAAGCCACGCCCGAGAATGCGACAAGGAAAAAGGCATTGAATGCTATTCGCGGTGTCGTAGTTGTGGGTGCCTTGCTTGCGTTGGTGGGAAGTTTTGCTCCCCAAGATTTTTTACAGCATTTTACGGTTTTTGTACTCGCTGTATTTATCGGATGGCAAGTCATAACCAATGTTGCACACGCATTGCACACGCCTTTGATGGCAGTTACAAATGCCATCAGTGGCATTATCGTTATTGGCGGCTTGCTGCAAACAAAAGATAGTGCTTCTAATGTGCTCACGATTCTCTCCATGGTGGCCATATTGCTGGCAACCGTGAATATTGTAGGTGGCTTTCTTGTCACGCATCGCATGTTAAAAATGTTCAGAAAATAGTAAGTCATGTATCCCAACAATGAAATACAAACAGCAGCGTACCTCTATGCGAGTATCCTGTTCATTTTAAGCTTGAGTGGATTATCTTCTCAAAGCACAGCCAAGAGGGGAGTAATCTATGGTATCGCAGGAATGCTCATAGCCATAGTAGCCACACTTTTTGGTGCCGGTGTAGAAGGTAGAGTTTTCATAGTCGCATCCATTGCGGTGGCCTCTGTAATAGGTGTTATGGTTGCCCGTAAAGTGCAAATGACAACCATGCCGCAGCTCATTGCTCTGCTGCATAGTTTTGTTGGCCTGGCAGCGGTATTGGTGGGTTTTGGATCCTTTATTGAAACGGCAACAAACGGTGCGGACACCGCGAACCATTTGGTTCATTCCATAGAGGTTTTTGTAGGTGTATTTATAGGCAGTATAACCTTCACAGGATCATTAGTTGCTTGGGGTAAACTGGAGGGAAGAATACCTTCAAAGCCATGGAATTTCCGGGGATTAAAATCCATAAATCTTACGCTTTTACTTGTCTGTATTGCAGCAGGCGTTGTGTTTTGTGGTGCCAACGGCCTAGAGGGTTTACCTGCCTTGTTCGCCATGACAGGCATCGCTTCAGTTATCGGTGTTATATTGGTGATGGCCATTGGCGGTGGCGATATGCCTGTTGTTGTTTCCATGCTTAATTCATATTCTGGTTGGGCAGCCTCGGCTGCCGGATTCATGTTAGGAAACGATTTGTTGATTGTCACAGGCGCTTTGGTAGGAAGTTCAGGTGCCATCCTCTCGATGCACATGTGTGAGGCTATGAACCGTTCTTTTCTTTCTGTAATTTTCGCTAGTGGCGTGCAGGTGCAAACAGGCCACAGTAAGAAGGTCATTACTGGAGAGGTTACGGCGACGAACCACCAAGAGTTAGCGGAATTCTTGAAGTCGGCCAAATCTGTAGTAATTGTTCCGGGCTATGGCATGGCTGTGGCTAAGGCCCAGTATCCTATTTACGAAATGGCCCAAAACCTGATAGACCTCGGGGTGAAGGTAAGATTTGCCATACACCCTGTGGCGGGCAGGCTACCGGGGCATATGAACGTCTTGTTGGCAGAGGCCAATGTACCCTACGATATTGTGTTGGAAATGGATGATATCAATGACGACATGGCTTCTACCGACCTGGTGCTTGTTGTTGGGGCAAATGACGTAGTAAACCCAAGCGCGCAAGACGATCCTTCAAGCTCCATTTATGGTATGCCGGTTATTGAAGTGTGGAAGGCGGAAAGGGTCGTGATCATGAAACGTTCAATGAGTGCCGGATACTCGGGCGAAGACAATCCTCTCTTTTATAAAGAAAACTCACTCATGTTGTATGGTGACGCAAAAGACAGTGTAGAGAAGCTGCAAAGGTTCATCAAGAGTTAATGCTGACTTTCTGCCGAATGAGTGACGAAAAAGTATTGGTTCAATGAGGTCAACACATGCTCAAGTTTCTATATTTCGCTTTTAAGGTATGGCACCCCAAAGAGAAAGAATCGATTCATGTTCGGTTTGTGCAAGCACTCAAACCAACCCGTTTATTCAAACGAATGCTATGATGCATCAGCAAAATGCTGAGGAGTACAACTTTCGCTACTGCCAATCTTGCCAATCTGTTTTTCTGAGTAATCCGGTCACAAGCGATGCTTTATCCAACTATTATACTCAGCATTATTTACCATACAGGGGATCTGCTGCATGGGGTAAGTTTGCTTTTTTTGTTGAGCGGGACGAGCATAGGTTAAACGAGAAAAGAAAGAAAATTGCACTTTCATATTTACCCAAGCACTTACCTGTGCAGGTTTTGGATGTAGGATGTGGAAAACCGGATTTTTTGGCGACTCTGTCAAAAGAATCGTTGATTTCTTGCACAGGAGTTGATTTTGTTTCTGCCGACTGGGAGAATCCCCTCTATGAAGATATTAACCTAGTAGCGTGCGACTGGAAACTGTTCCGGTTCGATAAGAAATTTAATTTGATAACTGCGTGGCATTATTTGGAGCATGATTATCATTTAAAATCGACTGTCGATATTTTCTATGACTTGCTTGAGCCAGAAGGGTGTGTCATTATTGAGGTGCCTATGTACGAAGGCGTTTTACAAAAAATTCAGAAGAAACACTGGCAAGGTTGGCACAGTCCGCGCCACATAAACTTATTCAGCCGTAAAAGCTGGACGTTTGTTTTTCCGCCCGAAAAATGGACGGTCGTGCGACATAAACCCTACGGAACCTTGTCGGCATTTACGCTATGGTGGTTGGGTCGCCGACAAAAACGCCTTACCAATTGGTCTGGGAGTATGGAGCCTTATTTCATTTCTTTGGTGGCATGGAAAATCATTTTGGCTCCCTTGTTTTTACTCGAGACAATAATTCCATTTGGAATACAAACCATCGTTGTGCAAAAGAAATAGGATGATTACCCTTTGGCTCCTCATCAAGTTTTGTGTAAAGTCGCTGTCTTGTAATACCTTAAGAACCCCATCGGCCTTTTTATTGGCTACCTGTTTTCTTCTACTCAACATGGCAGCAAGCGTCCTCTGATTTACTCTAAACCAATCCAGTCAATCAACAGTTCGAAGTCCTCTTCTTGTTTGTTGGCAATGAGAAAGCTCAACTGTTCGATGGTGTCAAAATTGAAATTTGGGATATTCAATTTCCTCCCTCTAAACTGAGGGTAGAATTCACTGATTGTCAATTTGAGGGTTTCCCATTCTCCTGAAGTCTTAAATGGATGCACGTATGACTCAGATTGAGAATTACTCCCCTTCAAGCGAAACTCATAGTTCTTACCATCGCCTTTCACGCGCAATACGATGAACTTCTGTTCTGCTGTTCGTTGAATGGTTGTATTCAGTTGAATAGAGGCAAATCCTCCGTTGTTTGCCAGTGAAACGTGACCTGAAAAATGTCCATATCCGGCACTGGTAAGCCTCAATGAACTTTCGGATATACCGCCCATCACATCATCGTTGACGGGGCGCCATTCCTTGATGTTCGATTGGCTTGAAAAAGTATAAATTTCTTTCATTTTTGAATAGGCAAATGAGGTAAGTGCTAGCACGAGTAATAAGTATTTCATGTTTTTCATTTATTCGAGGACCAATTATGGCTTTTAAAGAACCCAACAGTGAATTAGGCTCCAAACGTAAAATGTTGGAAGCTTCATACCTAGTTTGCAGCAAATATCTTCAACTGAACGGCCGCCTTCATACTCCTTGAGAGCCTTAATTATCTGACTCTCTGTAAATGTTGACTTCTTCATAGGCAGGATTAAAATTAGTGATTTTATACTTTTTTTCTTGTCGGGTTTTTATGGGCTCTCACAAACATTGAAGATTGCACAAGATGTTAACTATTTCACAACTTTTTGTTTTTAATCATGCCTTTAAGTGGTAAACAGTCTTACTTTGCTTTGTGTTTGGTTCATGCAAAAGGAGTCAATTACTGCAACACACTGTATTAAAATTAAATCAATAAAGAGCAAAAATGTATCAATCAATAACTATCATTATTTTATTCGTAATAACATGCCTACTTAGTCCTTTTGATATGCATGCTCAAAGCAAGAATACTCAATCAGAAACTTTTAAGGTTTGGGGTAATTGTGGAATGTGCGAGAAAACGATTGAAGGGGCCTTGAAAATCAAGGGTGTCTCTAAGGCTGATTGGAATAAAGAAACCAAGATGATGGTGGTGGTATACAATCCCAAAGAAATCAGTCTATCTGATATACACAAAAGAATTGCAGGCGTAGGCTATGATACAGATCTGGAAAAAGCTAATGATGATATATACAACAATCTGCATGGCTGCTGTAAATATGAAAGAAAAGATCAATAAACATGTGGAGATTAAATTTAGGAGCGATTCTTTTTTTGGTAAGTCTTACCTCTCATGCTCAGATTTACAAAGCTGAGCTGATTGCCAATGGGTTAACCTGCTCCATGTGCAGTAATGCGACCTATAACCAATTGAAAACAATCAGCTTTTTAGACAGCATTTCAACTGACGTCGAACACGCGAAGTTTGTCCTCTATTTTCATCCCACGTCTCCTTTTGATTTGCGCACAATTAAATCGAAAGTCGAAGACGCCGGTTTCTCGGTTGGTTCATTAGTCCTCTTCACAGACTTCGAAAATCTGGAGGTTGAAAGTGACTACCATCGTACAATAGGTGAAATAACATATCACTTCATGGATACGAAGAAACAAGTCCTGCAAAAGGGGCAGGGTTTAAAGGTGATTGACAAAGGATTTGTAACAGAAAAGGAGTACAAGAAGTACTTAAAAATATCCTCCAAGTATTCATGCTACAAGACAGGAAAAATGGAGAATGTGAAGTATCTCTATCATGTTACGGTTTTATAAAAATGCGGAATCTCCTATTTATCGGCGTATTAAGTTTATTTGCATGTATTGTCAATGCACAGGAGTTGTTCTTATTGACCAATCCGGCAAGTAACGTCCCTAAAAACACGTTGGTAGTGAGAGGCATGAATTCTTTTTTTCAAAGAACTGCTGACAATACAGTAAGTTATCACTTCATGCCTGAGATGGAACTCGGACTCTCTAAACGAATGATGCTTATCGTTAATGGATTTGTTAGCAATGAGAATAATAAGGCTAATGTGGAAGGTGGTAGCGTATTAGCTCAATACCGATTTTATTCCAATGATGGCACTAAGCAGCATTTTCGAATGGCGCTATGGAGCAGACTTTCAGTTAATAATGCCGAAATACACCAGGAGGAGATCGAATTGAACGGTCACAATACCGGCGGAAGAATCGGATTGACAGGAACACAGTTATTACATAAAACGGCCATTAGCACCACCATTTCCTATCAACGAACAAGGTCGAATTTTCAAAATGAATTTCCGGTTAGCTATGCAAATAAATCAGTCGACTATACCTTATCTGTTGGGCAGTTGGTTTTGCCAAGAGTTTACAAGGATTTCAAGCAAACCAATGTAAATCTAATGATTGAAATATTGGGACAAACTCACATGTCCGATGGTAAATCATTTTTAGATATCGTTCCTGTTGTTCAGTTTATTTTCAATAGCAAATCACGATTAGATTTTGCTTACAGAAGGCAGCTTTACAGTGACATGCTGAGAACACAACCAAATGGAGTAATTGTGAATTATCAATACAGCTTCTTCAATCTACGGAAGAAGTGATTGTTCGGTTGTATTCCTTTCAATTCCTATCGCTAAACCTTTTCAACTTGGTAAGTAGAAACTGGTTGATTGATAGTTGGTAGCCGTCTCTCTACCATTTTTCTATTCTCAAAACGGATTTGAATAACGGCTATCTTGGGTTAGTGGAATATCAGTAAGTGTCTTCAAAAAAGATATAAGGGCCGCTTTGTCATCACTCGAAAGTTGGAGACCATTCGGTAATTGTTGCTCAAATTCAGGCTCCAATGTGCTTGACATTGTGACTAGGCTGTAATGATCAACAACCTCTTCCAAAGATTGAAATCTTCCATCGTGCATATAGGGCGGTGTCAATTCAATATTTCGCAAGGAGGTTACCTTGAAATTAGCTCTGTCGGACGCTATACCGGTCACCAGTTCACGGCCGAAATCAACAAAGAAATCGTCTGAATCAAGACCATTGTTCATGTATTGATTATTTGAGAAGTTCGGTCCGCTGTGGCAATGTTGGCAATCGGCTCCTGATTCCGACGGAAAACCGGGATTATATTCAGTAAAAAACAAAAAACGTCCTCGTTCCTCTTCAGCGGTTAATTCCGCTTCTCCTTGAAGCCATAGGTCATATTTCGATCTATTGGACACAATAGAGAATAGGAACTGTTCTAAAGCGAGACTAATTCTATCGGCATTGATTTCATTTGTGCCAAAAGCTTTAGCAAATTGCGAGGGGTAAAATGATATGCCTTCCAGTTTCGCAATAACACTTTCCAATGATTCATTCATTTCCAAAGGATCCTCGATTGGCATCAATACCTGATGCCTGAGAATGTCTGCTCGGCCATCCCAAAATAATCCATTGTCATTCCAAGCCATATTGAAAGTCGCCATTGCGTGTCGGTGACCCAGTAAACCATCCGTCCCAGGGCTGAGTGTATTCACATCCGAGAAGGCATTGGCCTGCTGATGACAACTTGAACAGCTAATGTTGTTGTTAGCCGAGAGCCGATTGTCATAGAAAAGATAACGACCTAGTTTTACCCCTTCAATCGTTAGTGGGTTATCGTTACCGATTGTGGGAGCAGGAAATCCTTCATGACTTAGTGGATAGGGGCTATTCACTGATTCAATTTCCGTCAACACTTGTGTTTCATCCTTTCGGCATGAGGATAACATGACCAGCGAGCTGAGAAATAGTGATGGAACTATGCGAACGAAGTGCTTACAACTCATGGTCGAAAATTGGGATTTTGAATAAACGAGTAATCGGTGAGGCTATTCAAGAAAGCTACTAAATCCTCTTGTTCTGATTCCGTTAAACCAAGTGGCCTAACCAAATGGCTCTTATTTGCATGTGTCTGGCCACCACTATTATAGTGAGCAACGACGTTCCGCAAGGTGGAGATAGAGCCATCATGCATATAAGGCGCTGTAACGGCGACATTTCTCAGGGAAGGAATTTTGAATTTAGCTCTGTCCTCTTCTAAGTGGGTAATACCCATTCTACCGCTATCGGAGTACGTTTCGTACAGGCCATTATTTTCGAATTCATACGAAGTAAAGTTAAAACCGGAATGGCACGATGAGCAGTTGGTCTTACTGGAAAAAAATAATTCCATACCCCGCTTGGCTGAAGGATCCATAGCAGAATATTCCCCGAGATGGGTAAAGCGATCATAGGAGCTTGATCCGCTAATCAGGCTGCGTTCAAATACAGCTAGGGCTCGGGTGAGAGTGAAGGAATCGAATGTCCTGTGGTATGCGATTTGGGAAGCTTCCTCATACAAAGGATTTTGAGCGAGACGCGCAATCAATTCTACCATGTTTTGGTTGAATTCATTGTGCTCTTGCACAGGGACTGCGACCTGCATTTCTAATGACGGTACGCCACCTGCTCGGGTATAGTAGGGATGATACGCCAAGTTGAATAAGGGAGGTGCATTTGTGTTTCCGGAAGTACCTAAATCTCCGAAGCTCGTTGGAAGCGAATCGCTGAAGGCGAGCGAAGGCAAATGACACGAGCCACAGCTCACGGTTTGATTTAACGAAAGCGATGGGTCAAAGAATAGTTTCTTTCCAAGTTCCCATCGTTCTTGAGTGAACAAATTCTCCTCAGGGAAAGGTGGATCAGGAATCCAAAATGGAAGTAGTAAAAGGTTATCTACGATCTCATTTCGCTCCATTTCTTTGCTACAACCGCCGCATGCTAAAGCAAACGCTGCAAGTATGACAAGCCAGGTATGTTTACTAAGGACCCTCAACCGTTAAAAAATTATGGCTCAACGATCAATTTTTGGGAGTAATTCCCCGTTTCGGTAATGATGGTGACTAGATAAGTTCCGGCAACGGGCGCTTTAATTTCGTCTTGAGCGCCAACTCTTGCGTTGTAAATTATTCTGCCTGTCATATCGAGGATAGCAACATGGGCTTGTTCACGCAATCCTAAAATTCGAAAAGTTGAATTAGCGGGGTTAGGGTAAACAGCCGCAGACAGATCAGATGTTTCTGAAACTCCAACCACATTTGAAGCAGGAGAGAATACGTAGTCACGGAAATTCTGGAGCATGGTCAAATCGTTTGAATTCGTTCCATGATTGATGGGGCCTGCAGAAAGGTTGATGTCTCTCAATGCTTCGAGGTAGTCTGCATCTAAATTGATGTACAATTCATTGCCATTTTGAGTCCCGGTAATGGGAATGGTCTGACTCAAGTAATTATCATTCCACAACCCATGCAATTGATAGTCTTGATTCAGTGATTGACCTGACTGCCCTTCCATTGCAACGAAGCGGTATCCTGAACTCCATCCCCAATGCATCGATGGCGACTGGTAGCTGAGGGGGTGCCCGGATGGCCAAAGAGCGGGATCATCATTGTTGACTGACTCGTCTACACCAATGCTGAACGTAATAGATTCGATGGTGTTAACGTCGGCAGTGCCAAGATTCACATCTACCTCATTAGTGCCTTTGGAGATGATATAAACCTCTGGGAATGCTGTCATCGTGCCTCCATCGTGTTGAATAGAAATGGATGATATGTAGTAATCAACTCGGCCAATGGTGAATGTGTGGCCCAAATTGTTTTGAGCTTGTTGATTGAGAATCAATGGTGATCCATCAAGTTTGTGATTAATTTTAAGATGAATTGATTGCTGAGCACTTAGTTGTGCGATTATGAAGCAGGCTGACAAAAAAGTAAATATCGCTTTCATCGTTGTTGTGTATTTGCTGCCAAGATAAAGCCACATGATCCTAGACGCCTTATTAATCAGTTAATAAATTGACTTTTTCAGTCATTCTATCGGAAGGATAGTCCCTGTTTGACAGATTCAACTAAAAATGTCTAAAAGCGGCTCAATAGCGAGGTCATAACTGCTAAGAAAACGTTCAGCTTAAAAATAAGCGCAAAGCAAATGAAATTGAAAAAGTAGAGGTCGTTGATGATTGGCGGAGGGTCGTGAAATTGGAGTGTTTTACTAAGCTTCGGCCCAGTTGGTTGTAATGAGCGCGAAAATGCTAATCATACCATCTTAGAGTTTTATGAAATGCATGTTGCCGATTTGCTGGAACGAATAGAAGTTCATTCCAACCACCGCATAAACGTAAACGTATAGGTCAAGGTTGGATTCGATCCTTCGGAAGCCTTCACCTCAACAGTTTTTCTCAGCTGAGCCGAGGCAGCAATCGAGCAACGGATTTAAAAAAAAATCCTGCACTATGCAAGATTAAGCGGAGTTTGATTTTTGAATCTCTTGAAGAAGCAAGGAAGATTGATATTCAAGTTCAAATCTTCTGATAGCGTTGACATAATTGAATATTCTTGATAATTCCGAGTGGATTCGATGCGCTCATAAATTGAATAGACACATCTAAACGCGTGTAAACGCAATTATCCTCGAGTGATTTATAAGAGTCTTGAAGAAAGGCACAAAAGTTTTTTTTCCATTTTTCGAATACTTCGATTTCTTCTCATTCTGCGATTTTCTTCCAGCCATTTTTTTCAATTGAATGATGCTGGATGTTTTTCTGTGCATCTTCAAATAGGTCTCGAACTTGCCGTTTTGATTTGAAGAACATGAGTCGGAAACGTGCTCCAATTTGTGTCACAATCGTGGCAGTTTTTCTTCTTTAGAAACACAGGTTGATTCTTGCTTGCATCCCAATACCGGAAGGCGATACAGATCATTTGGAGTTGCATAAAAGTTGCACACTTTTTTGACCACTCTCACACCAAAACGAGCAAGCTTTGCATCTACAAAAATGTCAACCCAATGATTACAAATCCAACCAAATGGCTCACGAAGAAAGAAGCCGCCATGCATCTCAAGCTTTCCGTTCGAAGCATCGAGAACCTCATCAAAAAACAAATCCTCAGGGCGCACCGCATAGGTGGGCGGGTGCTCCTTCACCTGGACGAACTCGATCAAGCTGTATTTGGCAATCGCATGCCGGGCATACACAACACCAATTCAAACGAGAGACTATGAGCATAGCCAACGTGAAACAATTCAAATGTGAATACTGCGGCGATGATGCCAAGGGACGCACCGACCAAAAATTTTGTTCAACAGATTGTAGAATCGGATTCCATAACCAAAAGACAGCTTCTAACCGGAAATTGGAGAAATTGGTCAATATGAGAGCGATTGCCTACTCTAAAAATGTACAGTTGATCAATCAGCTCATTCTGGATGGTAGGCTGGGGCCCTATACTCTTGATGCTTTGGTCACTCTCGGTTATTGTCCGGACTCTCCTTTCGACAAGCAAGTGAACGCATACGCTAGTCAAGTGACATTCTATGAGAATGTCCGATTGAAACAGTCTCTTAGAAAAAAGAGATATGTTCTAAGTATTGAAAGGGTAGAGAAGGAAGAGGTTAATCACAGGAAAATTCAGCGAAGTAAGCTTTTTCAGAGCCACGCATAACACGCGCATGTTGTGCGAAGCGTTTGTCTTTCTGGTGTTGAGGTAAGGGGAATGGGAGAGGTTAGCAAGTGGAATCTAGAAAAACTTGCATGCTTAGTTTTGCGTTATATATTTGATTGCATAAGTGCGTCTAAATTGACTTTAGTTGCTCTTGAATGCATTAGCAAGGTGAAGTGAAGTTAATAAAGTAATCTTTTTAATACCTTTTTTATGGTAACACTAAGGCCTGACATTAGACCTGATAACTCGTTGTCATTCGAATTCAATATTGATTCAGAGGCTCGTATTCGGACAGTTCGTGATATGGAGTGGGTTGATTCATCTGATGATGTCATTAAAGCCAAATTAATTTTTTCGTATAGGCATTACCGCATCAATCCACACCTCAAGAGTGAATTTATATTATTGCTGGAATTTGGTAATCTAAAATTGGATTTTCAATCAGGTATTGGTGTAAATGATAGAGGTAATGAGTCTGCGGATCCCTTGCCCTGTAATTTGTTATTTTTTCGTGTCACTTCATCGGAGTTTATACTTCGCGGAACATACAGAGCTCCCTTGGAACTAAGATATTGGGTAGGCGATATTGTTGTTTTCGACTGTGTTTTCAATCATTCTGTTGTGTTAGATCAAGAATGGACTGCTAAATTTCAAAATTTCGGATGGTTCATAGGGGATAAAATTATACCGTTTGATTTTGGTTGATTTTTGCTTTTTTATTCGGATTTATTTCCTGCCTTTTCCCTCCCACTTCCACAAATACCACTCTTTCGTATACATCTCCGGTTCAGGGTTGAGTGCGGGTTGGATCCAACCGTAGTAGACCACTATTCCCATAAGGACCCAGAACATAAGGCGCACCCATCGGCTTTCATGGGTTGCCATGGCGTAAAGCACCGCCAGCACAAGGCCGATAATCAACAATTGTCCTAAGGATGCCAAGCACCCGTTCTTCGACTGGTCACTCATTGTTTTTATTCTGTTTAGTTATTGAATAGAAATCACCCTTTTAGGAACGCTATAGAAGAACCCATTCTTACGATCGTAACATCCCGCTCTTAACACCTCCAACAGCGAAAGTTGGCCCTCAAACTCAATATCAGTTGTCCGTGCTGCTGGCTTCTTCTTGTTCCAATCCTTTACCCACAGTGTGGCCTCTTCTGCGGTGCAGAGGGTATAGGTGCGGTAGACGACCTCTGCTTGCCACTTGTATAGGATGTAGCCCCCTGAGCACGACAATAAATCATCAAAGCCAACTGATGGGGCGGTTGTTCCTTCAACGAGCTTCCGGCCTTCAATGGGGTGGGTTGTGAGTACGAAGTCTACGGCCTTTTGATCATCCAAATCAATTGCGGCTAGACGATAGAGCAGGAGAGGTGTATCTAGCTCGTCTTCTATAGGGTCGGTCGACATATATCGATACCAGAGCGTATTCGCTTCATCCACCAGTATATGCTTGTAATACTGCTCGTGTATATCTTCCAATTGTTCCGGAAAATCATGCAGCACAGGATGGTCTTCGCCGGGTTTCAAAAAGATTTCGATCAGGGAGGTAATATCATTCGTCATAGAAGAGGATTTGAGGTGAAGTTGAAATATAATTTAATTAAATGATTTTGTCAAGAGAAATATTTCCCATGAAATAATTTGACTTTCGTTCAGTTATTTATTATACTTATATCCCTCACCAATTCTTTCCCCTATGTACACACTTATTTTGGGCGTTGTTCTAACGCGCCTTATCCGATCATTCATCCGACGGAACAAGCCAACAACCTTCTTGAAGGAAATGAAAGACTTCATGGAACACCTGATGGCCAGTTTTATTATTTACGGGGTACTTGTGTGCCTCTTTGCTTCCATCTCCGCAATAACCTCCTATTGAAAAATTATCCTATGCACAATACAAATCAAACCATGGAATCAATCACAGTTCATCGCATGCTAGCCCCCGACGTAGAACCGGTCGCCGACCTGTGGCTTGCACTAATAGGCGAACATGCCGACTGCGACCGCAAGTATTTCTCTGCCTACCGTAGAAATTACAAACGCAAAATCCAACAGTTGGAGGCTACACTTCGAGATCCGTTGGAAGAGGTTTGGATAGCACGTGTCGATGGCGAGCTTATCGGTTATTGCTCTGTCTATATATCCTATGCTCCAAGTATGTTCAATTCCCATATTGAAGCAACCCTCGGCGATATCTATGTTGCACCCGATCATCGTTCCTCAGGCATAGGTAAACGCCTATTGGATCAAGCCATCTCTTGGGCACAAATCATGGAGGCTCATTCGCTTCGTCTAGGTGTGCATTCCACCAACACAAAGGCGATTGACTTTTATGTAAACCATGGCTTTCAAGAGAAATTCAAGTGGATGATGTTGGCTTTATAACAGATGACTTTCTAATCGCCGTTTAAAAACCAATCAATCAATAACAACTTAATTCCCTCAATATGACTATGAAACCCTTCCATTCCAACATCCAAAACCCCAACGACCACGAGGTCATCATGAACTTTGAATATTACGAAGCCCAACTCAAACGCCTTGAAGTAGAGGAAAAGAAGCTGGAACTGAGTACTCGTTTGAAGTTTAATGCTCAACAGCAGCAGTTCAGACTCGACCAGGAACGTATTCAATTGTTGAAGTCTCTGCTCGTAACAGCGGTCAATGAAGAAAACTGCAACATTTTCAATTCAGATAATAAAGCAATGCCGGTATTTGATGTCGAGGAATGCAACTTTATGCGCAAGAAGGTACTCGATATACTCAAGCGGTGGTAGCCAATGGCAATTCGTGGATTCGTGACCCAAAAGGACTCTTAACAATGCCGATTTCGCAGCATTTAACCGGCGCAGCTATAATGCATAGACTCCGTGATGCGCCCCTCTTTAGCCGAGTAATTCATGAAGGTATCTATAAACCAATCACGTTTTTTGATCAAATCGCGAACCTTGATTGTAGCCTGAACAGGCTCGCAGAAGTCCCATTCCGTATCGGGATCAATTAGGAATGTTCTGAGCTTCGGATTTTCATCTTTCACCGAAGTTCCGGCAGTCTCGTGTTCAATGAGCTGCACCACATCGACTGTCAGGTAATAAATACCATCCTTTTCCACTAAGTCTTTTATAATGGCCGCATCATCGGTTCGCTCTTCCATGCATAACTGCTGAGAGAGTAGAGTGTTAACCTGCAAAAGGAGCAGACATGATATAAAAGCAAGTGACTTCATGAGGAGGGAGTTCTATTTCAGAATCGAATTTACATGTAATAGTACCATCTTTCTGCATTGTAAGCGAGTACTTGATTGCTATTCGTGGGACATGTATAACCGTGAAACACATCGTAATAGGCTTCTTTTACGCTTGCATTGCGTAACAAGGAATCGCCCAGCAGATGGGCGAACAAATCATTGGAGGTTGTTATATCCGATTCTTGGCAGTCAACACCGTGCAAATCGGCCTCACGCGGTTCGCTGATAAACATACCAGTGCTTAAACCCTTCAGATTATGTCGCGACACGAACTCATCCGCATAACACCATATGAAGATTGAGTTATCCTTCGATTTAAGAGCATTCACATTTGCCCAGTCTATGATGTACACGTCATGAGTGAATACGCGCATGCTTAGCAGTCCATAGCGCCAGCCATGGCCTAACATGATGACGCGGTCGTTTGCCTCTATTAGTCCATTTAATTCGCGTGAGGTATAGGCTCCCTGTGTGAGAACGTTGGTATCAGGCAAGCGGTTGTAAATGGGTTTAAGGAAATCGGTGGTACGGTCGTCGGGATGCACAACAAGTGTTTTCATAGAAATAGAAATTTTAAATGGTGAAACAAATACCCGGAATTGGGCAGACTCCTAAATATAATACAATTAAAACAGAAAGTCAAGAGGTGACATTAATGTTGTTATGTAACCCTTGTTATTATTGGCTTATGTCACTTATTCATGAGCGGTAAGGATATTCATTCGAAAGGAATCTTTGAACAAAACTTGACAAATAGAAAAAATAGTGATATATTTCTATTTCTCATGAATTGCGTCTCATAATTATTTATTAAAATTTTTTGGTTCTCGAAAAAGTAAACTGCAGATGTGCGGTACTAGGTGAATTATGTTCTTTTTTTTCTTTGTAATCCCTTAAATCTATATATAATATGAGTGAAGTAAAAATGTTGAAAAATCAGGTTTTTGTTTTGTCTTGCAGAATGAATGATGTAGAGATGGAAGTAAAGGAAAGGTGGTTTAAAAGAAGATTTGAAGAAGTGGTTAGTCCACTTCCGGACTATCCTGCGAGTTGTGTAATTATTGGTTATACGAAGGATGGTTCTAAGATTATTGATTTTGTGAGTGCGAAGGGTAAGTTGAGAAAGGAAATGAGAATGGGAGTGAAGAAGGTAAATGGTGAAGGAAAAACGAGGTATATGTGGTTGAAGGATTTGGTGATGAATAAAGAGTATACCCGTATTGAGTTTCAACTGGTGGTCTCATAGACCCCTAGTTGTTTTATGTGGTTGTAATTGAGTTGATTACAGCTAAAACTCTAAATAAGAATATTCAATTAATAAAAATATATAGCCATGCAAACTATCAAACATCAATTCAGCAGTGAATCATTCTACATCCCAACTTGGGAGGTGCAGCACTTGTTTGTCGGAACGTTTAACCCGGAAGGCGGAGCTCGTGTTCCATATTATTACGGTCGTGAGAAGAACCAGTTTTGGCGATTAGTATCCGAAATCACTGGAGTTACCATCAATCCGTCAATGGATAATTTCTTTGAGCTGTTGCGTCAGCATAAAATTGCGTGTGTTGATTTGATTCATTCGGTTAGGGCTTCCGAGGAGGGGATTTCAGCAATATTGGGGGAAGGTTATCAGGATACAGCTATTATCAACACCACCGTTGAGCGAGAATACAATACGGATCGGATTTTAGCCCTCCTTACTACCAATCCCGGTATGTGTGTCTATTCCACCTGGGGCAAGGGTTCGAAGCTAAAGGAGTGGAGGAGAGAAGTGCAGCGCCTGGGCAATGTCGTTCCACTGGTTTCCCCCAGCTTAGCAGCTCGAGTGCCGAAAGGAGCGATGAAGTTTGAATTTATGCTCGCCGACTGGAGAGGCAAGATTGGCTTGGAACAGCAGTTTGTTTAGTGCGCTTAGATAAATAGCCGTAATTACAGTTCGTATTTGTTTATTTCATCAGGTTGTTTTATATTGTACGTGTGATGAATGTTAAGCCGGTTTTGAAGATGTACTTTAAAGCATAGTTTAGTGTGTAAAAATTTAATTAGTAACCCCTTAAATCGATATATAATGCCAGTAATCAGTTTCACCAATGTCAATTCACCGTATGGATGGCTAGGAAATATGTCAGCATTTCCTATTGATTATCAAAATGAACGATGGAGAACAAGCGAGGCACTTTTTCAAGCCATGCGTTTTGAAGATCCAGAAATCAGACGGATTATTCGGGCACAAACCAGTCCCATTGCAGCTAAAAGGAAGGCAAAAAGATTAGACATAAGGCACTTGATGATTGTGGATCCTTGTTCTCAGCAAGATCTAGAAAATATGCGGATTTGTCTGGATCTTAAATTCTCTCAGCATCCCGGACTTCGCAGACAACTCATTCAAACGGGAAATGATACTTTAGTGGAAGATGTGAGTAAACGACCCACTGCTCGCAGCCTTTTTTGGGGTATGGAATATATAAATAATGAATGGGTTGGAACCAATACACTGGGGCTTCTCTTGATGGAGTTACGAGAGAGACTTCAAAACGAACTTTAATAGAAAACAAACGGTCAACGCTATTTAGGCATCGTCACCTCATCCCTCATCCCTAACCCCTTCACCTCATGCCCAGTAAACTCAAACCCTACGAAGTAGAACGCCAAATGGAACTTTTCCTGGAAGAGGAATATCTCAAAGAGATTGTTTCCAAATTAGAAAAGGAAGATAGAAACTCTTGGCATTACGAGTGGGAGGACCACTTGCGCCGCTTTTTTGCCAATAATGACAGGCTCGATACGAACCTTGATTTTTTGGATATTATGCTCAAGGAAGTGGATCGGTTCGTCTATTACTGCGAACGAACGTTGGCCTCTGTCATGTATGATGCGCTCATAACATTGATGCACCACAAACTGGGAATACCCTGGCATGATCTCGAGAAACGTGAGCAGATCCTGTTAATGATCTATGATCGAGCTTCGAGTATGTTTCCCGATTGGGATGACACGTTGGAAACCTTGGAAATGTATGAGTCGGCCCACATCGAGGACTTCTTCGACTATACGTTTATTCTGATGTGCAAGCCAACCCATCGCCACCTTGCGCTCCCGGATCAGGAGGAAGATGAGCTGGATAAGGAGTTAATGTACTTATATGGTGTTGCGCTTTACTTGACATACGAGCAGTTTAAGGGGTGACGGTTTTGTAAGGTCATTCAACTTGTTGTTCCTTTATAAGGTAAAAACAAAAGGATGTAGAGAATTTTTTTCGACAATTTCAAGGCTAAATAATTTAATATGGATTTCAATAGTTTTCTAGATACATACGATCACCCGGGTTCTATAATTTTATTCGGTGGAAAACGAGACGTTCCTCCTTCGGACGAGCGTTCTATCATCCAATTGGGCTATTTGCTGGCGTCATCTTCCAAGCGAATGTTGTTTCGAAGTGGCAATGCGGAGGGTTCTGATGAATTATTTAGCAAGGGAGTTTCTGATGTCAGTAATATGAGATTACAAGTCATAACACCCTACGAGGGTCATCGGGCAAAGGCTAATGTTGCCTATGATACAATCTCGTTGGATCAAGTTAGCATTGCATCAGAGCCTGATGTTGTTAATTATTCTTTACGAAATAAATCCAGTAAGTCTGGAGTGAAATCATATGTTCAGGGTAATCGAGATAGATATGCCATGAAGGGGTCTTACATTATTCGTGATACAGTTATGGTAATTGGAGCGAATGGAATTCCATCAGCGAATTTTGCCTTGTTTTATGATGACTTGGCAAATCCAATGACGGGGGGCACAGGTCATACGATGGATGTTTGTCGAGCGGCCGGCATTCCATCGATTGATCAGAAGGTTTGGCTGAGCTGGCTTTAGCACTTAATAGGGCGTATCTCAAATCTGAGGATTATCGTATGACAGCGTATTGCAGCTAATGTATGATTATCATTAACTAATAATTTAATTCATAGGAGTATGATTACACACATAACAAAAGGCGATGTCCTTTCAATTCCGTTATTGAAAATCGCATTCGAAAATGAACAATACGAATATCTATTCGATGAGTTCATTTTGAATGTGAATAGAGGAGTGGGAGTGGAAGTGCCTGTTTTGATCAATAAATTGATTGAGCGGGTGGTGCATTATCGTGGAGTCAGTATGACTTACAGAACGATTGCGTTTGATTTTGCCTGGGCGATTCTTGAGGAAAATCCCCATTTATGGAATGATAAAGAACGGGAAACCGGATTTTCAGATTTAGCTTCTCATTGGAAAGAGTTTTATCCGGAAGACAATGGTCAGTCTGAAAATTATGAAGTAGCTACCCTGGAATACGGTGAATACTTTGTTTCAGCGATGGATATGATTTTTGTGAAAAATGAAATTCCGGAAGAGTACACACCATATTTCAGCTATGCCATGTATGTATTCTTTAAGCGTTGGCAATTTCAGTATAATGACAGAGTAATAGCCGATTTCAAGGAGGCATTGGACAATTGATGGTGTAATTGCCCATGAAGAGCGATTTCTTCCAATTCTATCAAGGCGAGGAATTAGATGGTCTTGAAAGGAGTTAACGCCTAATGATGGCTTAGCGCTTTATTGGACGCACGAACAGTTTAAGGGGGGGCTGACCAAAGTGATCTTGCTAAGAACTTGTTTGTTCATTAAGAAGGGTTGTGAATGTCATCCCTATAACACGTTCCCCGTGCATCTCATACCCTTGGTGAATCACATTTTTACTGAACTCTGCCTCCTCACCGGCGGCACAGAGAATACCATCCCAAACAGCCTCATCGGTTCCATTATGGCTCTTAATAGCAGCCACAATGATTTCTACGTCTTGAAAAACGGATAGGGGCATTGACCAAAGTGCGTCAATTCCATCATGAGAAATCGCGGTCAGTACAAACGCTCGTTTACTTCGGATTTCATCCGGAAGCAGTGAGTAGACAGAAGGATTGAGTTCGACTATTCTTTGTAGAAATTCAACATCCGCCTTGAGTTTTTCCGGTATAAGAGGGTAGACATTCGAATCTTGTTTGACCGCACGAAGAATAACATCTTCATCCTCCATCAATTCAGGAGAAAGTAAGGAGTACAGAAGTCCGTTTCGCGCCACACATTTTAAGACAAACTCTTTGTCTGATCGCTGAGAGACCGAGAGTTTTTCGAAGGTTATCTCATTGTAGAGATAGTGAAAGCTCCCCCGAAAACTGAAGTGTTTGAAAATAGAGTGTCAAACAATTCAATAAATTCGGGACGTTATGAAAAAATCAAAATTCACAGAAAGTCAAATCGTCAAGATTCTTGGCGAGCAGGAACAAGGCAAGACGGTGAGCGACATTTGTCGAGAGCACGGTATCAGCCAGCCAACATTTTATGGTTGGAAGAGCAAGTTCGGCGGCATGGATGTCAACCAACTCAAGCGCATTAAAGAGCTTGAGGCGGAGTTATCGCAGTACAAAAAGATTGTTGCCGAGCAAAC
>CAMAYP010000028.1 GCA_945862415.1 Chryseobacterium gleum
TAGTCATTTGTCATTATCAAGTGCTTTCCAACAATATTTGGTGCTTCAACTCCTTTGCCCGAACATTGAATCCGGAAAAAATGGACATCTGTACGAATGCGTTTTTGCAACATCGAAGAGAACCTAATAGTGTTCCTGCCTGTTTCTCAATCGTTCGTTCGGATAGTCAGCGATAACATTGAATAACCATGATTTTGAAAAAACTTCTGCTGTTCGTATTAGTGTTCAGTTCATTTACTGCCATCGCGCAGCTTGATCGCATTACTGCGCAAAAAGAATTGATACTAAATGATACGCTAGCACCTGCAGAGGTGTTGATAACACTTCTTACTCAAAGTTCGGGAACTGAGCCCATTTCGGCAACTGAGTGGGAACAGATAAAAAACATCCTGCTTAGCAATAACACGAATGGACTTTCCCTGCGCGATGAATACTTTATCTGTTATGCCGATTGCAACCGTTTTGCGCAGTTGAAACAAATCGGGGCAGCACTGCATTCCATCGAGTCGTTCTACAAAAAAGTAAAACCCTTGAACGATGATGAGCAGCTCATGAATGTGTATGCGCTGTTTGTGACCCTCTATGAACAGTCAAACATGATTGACGATGCATTGAAATACGAGCGATTGCACTACGCATTGAAATGCAAGAACAAGTCGTATGCTGAGATCATGGAATTCAGCAATGCATTTATCTGGAAGTTTTATGTTTTCGGTCGTGAAAAAAATGATTTAGCTGTCATACAGGAAGCCCAAACAATGGGTGAAAATCGAATTAGCTATTTTGAAAAAAACCCTTCGGATCTATCCGGACTTGGCGACGATTACAAGATCAACATCATGGCGTTGCTTCGACTGAAAAATTGGTCGAAGGCTATTGAAATGTCCAAGCGTGCACTAACAACTTTCAAAACACAATTTACAAATCCAAATGACGGCCAATTAGACTATCAGCGAAAATTAATGTGCTATCAGGCTGTTGCCTTTGCGCGTATGCAAAACCGCGACAGCGCGCTATTCTACATCAATCAACCCATGTTGTATAAGAATAATGCCACCGATCGAAATGTCTTTATTCCATCCAAAAAGAAGTTTCTAGATATCGACGAGCTAGCGGAGCGTGTAAATGTGCTGTCTATTTTGAATGAGCATAAAATGGCCGCCCAATTGGTTTACGACGCAGTGTATTCGCCCTATAAACTCAAAAACTCCGAGTTCCGCGAATTTTTATTGACCAAATTTGCGAGGGTATTTCTTGCGGCAGGCATGTATAAGGAAGCCGCAGAGGGCTATAAATTATCGGCACAATTGGCTGATTCTACAAGCAAGGAAGAAATCAAGTTGCTGACCGAAAAACAAATCACGCACAACCTCATCGAGCTTGCGAACATCAGCGAGATCAATGAGAAAAAGGAAGAGATTGCCCAAAAGACAATTGATCGTCAAATTCTAGTTCGCAACATTTTTATGGGCGGATGTTCGTTGCTGCTCATATTCTCGGGTGTGTTTTTCGTTCAGCGGAATAAAATCAAGAAAGGCAAAAAGTTGAGCGATGAACTGCTGTTGAATATTCTCCCCCATTCCATCGCTGAAGAACTAAAATCAAAGGGAAATGCAGAATCAAAACTGATTGATGAGGTTACAGTCTTGTTTACCGATTTCAAAGGATTCACACAACTATCGGAGCAATTCACGCCACAAGAACTGGTTGCAGAAATCAACGAGTGTTTTTCGGCATTCGATCAGATCATGATGAAGCACAATGTGGAGAAGATAAAAACAATTGGCGATTCATACATGGCCGCCGGCGGCTTGCCGTCATCCAACAACACACACGCAGAGGATGTCATTCGTGCAGCACTCGAGATTCAGCAGTTCATGGCTGACTATAAAATCGCGCGGGAGAAAGCCGGAAAATTATTTTTCGAGATCCGCATTGGTATTCACTCGGGGCCCGTTGTTGCAGGAATTGTGGGCATTCGAAAGTTCGCCTACGACATCTGGGGCGACACCGTCAACACCGCTAGCCGCATGGAATCGAGCGGTGAGGTGGGTAAAGTCAATGTTTCAGAATCAACCTACAACCTCACCCAGGATCTGTTCAGCTACACCTACCGAGGACAAATAGCAGCCAAAGGCAAGGGCGAAATCAGTATGTATTTCGTGGAGAGGAAGGGCTAATTGCGAGTGGCGAGTGACTAATGACGAGTGGCGAATGGCGAGTGGCGAGTGGCGAATGAAAAAGGCCTGACTTGGTATATCCACGTCAGGCCTTTTTTTGAATTGATATGTTGGTTTCAAGAAGTTAACTTGTTCTTCCATTTTCCATTGAGCCACTCGCCATTTCGAACTTTCATCATCGAAATAAGCCATTTCATCCCACAACATTGATTTTTCGTTATTTCTAACCGAATCTTCGCGCCGCGGCCAAAACTAGGTCGTGAAATAACAAATTACCTAATTAATTCATCATGCAATTCAGATCACGCCTATTCTCGCGTAGGGAAGTCTTTACTCCAACAGATGGTGTTTCAGACGTTTCTTATCCAGTCAACCCCACGTTCACGTTTGCTAAAGCGCTGCATTGTGTGGCTTTGGTGATGTGTCTTTGGTTTAGTTCAAGTGCCATTGCTCAGACCGCTTTTTGGTCTGATTCATTTGAAAACAATAACCCCAACCGCTTATCCTCCAGCGATTTTCTGTGCGGCGGAACGCCAGCGACATCTTATTTTACCACGACTAACTCCGGTGCTGAAATTTCTGTTGCTTTTGGCAGCTATTCTGCATATCATCTTGCTAATTTCTGGGCAGGAGAAAATGTCGATTTTGGATTTGATTGTATAAACAATTCTCAAACCGCGAACCAAACCATCACATGGAGTAATATTAATATTGCAGGACAATCGTCCATTTCATTCAAAGGTTTGTTTGCGGCAAACAGCGCAGGACTTCCCACAGTTTGGGAGGGCTCTGCCTTCGGCACCTTGCCCCAGGATTATGTAATTGTTGAATATAGGATAGACCAAGGTGCTTGGACACAGGCCTTGGCTTTTTATGCCAGTAGTAGCACCCAGTCTTCATCTTTGTCGCAAGACACGAATGGAGATTTTATAGGAGATGGCAATGTACTAACGGGTGCATTTTCTGAATTCACTGCCAATATTACGGGTACTGGAACAAATCTCTCTTTGCGACTTAGCACACATTCAGATCAATTGAATGAAGAATTCGCGGTCGACAATTTTCGTTTACTTACGATTCCTCCTTCCCTTACCGCGACACAATCACAAGTCAATACATCTTGCAATGGTGGTTGTAACGGAAGCGCTACGGTACTGGCCAGTGGTGGTGTTGCTCCCTACACGTACTCATGGTCACCAAGTGGTGGCACTGCAGCAACTGCGTCGGGTTTGTGTGCTGGTACTTACACATGCACGATAACGGATGGTGCATCATCAACCATCACAAAAACCTTCAACATCATACAGCCTGCTGCCATTGTGGTTTCAGCTGCATCTCAAACCGATGCTTCGTGCCCAGACGGATCCAGTGGTACCGCATCAATCAATACACCAACCGGTGGAACACCAGGATATACTTATAACTGGACACCAGGAAATCCGACAGGCGACGGAACCCGTTCAGTCACCGGATTAACAGCAGGTACTTGGACCTGTACTGTTACGGATGGTAATAGCTGCACGGCATCATTAAACTTCGACATCACACGGTATTATTCTCCCTTGACGGTTTCAGCTGCATCTCAAACCAATGTTTCGTGTAATGGAGGTAGAAATGGTGCTGCAAGTGTGAATGCAACTGGTGGAGCATCTCCACGTAATTATGACTGGACACCGGGTGCTCCGACAGGAGACGGAACCGGTTCAGTCACCGGATTAAGGGCAGGCACTTGGACCTGTACCGTTACGGATAGCGAGGGCTGCACGAAAACAGTAAACTTCAACGTCACAGAGCCTTCTGCCATTGTGGTTTCAGCTGCGTCTCAAACCAATGTATCGTGCGACGGCGGAAATGATGGTGCGGCATCAATCTTTACACCAACTGGTGGAACACCAGGATATACTTATAACTGGTCACCGGGAAATCCGACAGGCAACGGAACCCCTTCAGTCACCGGATTATCAGCAGGTACTTGGAGATGTGACGTTACGGATAGTAATGGCTGCACGAAAACACAAACCTTCAATGTTACACAGCCTAATGCACCAAGTATTACAAGTTGCCCGGCCAATATTACCTCAGGTATATGCAATACAACCAGTGTTAACTTGGGAACTCCAATTACCATCATTAATCCCGACTTTGAAATACTCTACAAGGCTGGATCAACTTCAGCTTTAAGCCCACCATTTGGCTTGTTTCCTTTTGAAGCATCTGGCCTATCAAATTTAAATATGACAGGACCATTAGTTACCTTTAGTGATGGCACTTTAGGTTCGAATTTCGACATGCCTGGGTGGACATTTAACAGCACTATCAATATGGGAGTAAACAACTTCAATATTCGCTTTAATTCAGAGAATCAACGAAATATGACTACTTGGATGAATGGTGCTGGTTTCGGAGGACCTACATCGGAGCAAACCATGTCGCAAACACTTAATGAAAATGTGCAACAAAACATGTTTTATACCTTAACAACCGACTTTGGCTGGAGAAATGATAATTCTGATCCATCGCCCCCTGTTTTGAGACTTTATGCAGGCAATGTACTACTTACACCAATCAACTTTGTGCATCCTTCACTTATTCAAGGTGAATTTGTAACTTGGGAGAATAACTATTATATAGATAACTCTGCTATTACAGGGCCATTGCGTATTGAGTTTGGTATGGATGCTAATACCAATGGGAGGCAGTTGAATACAGACCATGTTACACTTTCTAAATTAGGTATTACTTTATCTAATAATTGTGGTATTCAAAGTATTTCTAAAACACTTAATGGAAACCCTGTAAATACTTCAACGCAATTTGCCATTGGAAATAATCAGGTTGTTTGGACTGTAACCGATATTGTAGGTAACCAATCAACCTGCACTCAATCAGTTGAAGTAAACTCTCTCCCAACAGCATCAACAATTACAGCTGATGGTATAATAACATTTTTTAGTGGTTGCTCAGTTACTTTATCAGGAAATAATGGTGGTGTTTGGAGTACAGGTGCAACAACCCCAACCATCAATGTAACAACTTCTGGAACATACTCAGTAACAACTACCAACTCATGCGGAAGTACTATATCAAATAGTATTGTAGTTACAGTAAATCCTTTACCAACAATTACAGCTGGTGGCGCAACAACTTTTTGCACAGGTGGCTCACTTACTTTATCAGCTCTTGCTCTTCCGCTTAATAATGTTAATGGAGCAACTTTAGCCGTTGGTTTAAGAAAATTAAAATCAACTTATACAGGTCCAACTTTACGTTTGCGTCGTTCTTCTGATAATCAAGAACAAGATTTTGGTTTTGTAGGAGATGATCTTGACAAGTCAGCGATAAGCACTTGGTTAAATGGGGCAGACGGATTTTGTACCATTTTATATGATCAATCAGGCAACGGTGGAAATGTTGGTCAGCCAAATGTTACCGCTCAGCCATTATATGTAGCTTCGGGTATCAACAACAAACCCATACTGCGTTTTACTACTACTCAATTTATGGTCAATAGCGTAAACTATCCTGCTCCTTTCACGGCTATTTATGGCGCTAGAATGACAGGAACATCTAGAAGATTACTTTCCTCAAATAACAACAATTGGTTCTTAGGCTATTGGAACGGAAAAATGGATATGGCGTTTTTTGAAGGTTTTCTTAATAATGGTATAGGTAATCAAGCTGATAACGCATTTAATATCTATGCAGGTTCAGGAAATGGCAATGTGTCAACAGTGTATAAAAACGGAACACAACTGTTCAGTGATAATGGCGGTATAGCGGGACCAAATGGCATTCGCTTAAATGGATCTGGTATATATGGTGAATTATCTGATTGTGATTTTACCGATGTAATGCTTTTTGGGACTGAATTATCACGTCAAGATATAGCAAAATTAAACACTTCTATTAGCGATTATTATACCATTAACAATGCTGTTTCGTACCTATGGTCAAATGGTGCAACTACACCATCAATTACAGCAACTACCGAAGGTGATTATTCCGTTACGGTAACCAATTCAAATGGTTGTTCAGCCACTTCGGCGGTAACGACGGTTACAGTAAACCCACTCCCAACAGCATCAATAATTACTGCTGGTGGCGCAACCACATTTTGTGCAGGTGATAATGTAACCTTATTAGGAAACAATGGCGGTGTTTGGAGCACAAATGCAACAACACCAACCATTAGCGTAACAACTTCTGGTACTTATTCAGTAACTACTACCAACTCTTGCGGAAGCACATCTTCCAATAGTATTGAGGTAACAGTTACCCCTTTACCAACAGCATCCATTACTGGGGCATCTGGCATTTGTGTTGGCACTACCAGCACATTGAGTCCAGTTACAGGCGGTTCGTGGGTTAGCAGTAATGCTACCATTGCAACGGTAAACAATGCTGGTATAGTAACAGGTATTTCAGAGGGTACTGCGTCTTTTATATTTACTGAGAACAACAGTGGGTGCAGTTCTTCAGCAACTGCTCTGCTTACCGTATATCCGCTGCCAGTAGCGGTGGTAACGGCAAGCCAATCTGTAATTTGTGAAGGAGCGAACAGCACATTGACAGCCACAGGTGCTGCTTCTTATTTGTGGCAGCCGGGCAACCTGAGCGGATCTTCCATTTTAGTTTCTCCAACTACAACTACGAATTACAGCGTAACGGCAACAAGCAGCCAGGGCTGTGTAGGATACCCACAAACCAGTAACTGGAATAAGATTGCATCAGGATTTTTGTATTCTTTGAGTACCAAGAAAGACGGTACATTGTGGGGATGGGGCTATAATGCATTAGGTACTGTTGGAGATAATAGTACCGTTAATAGATTTTATCCGGTTCAAATTGGTTCAGCCAGTAACTGGCAAAGTGTGAGCGCCGGATATGGAAGCTCATCTGGT
Source organism: Chryseobacterium gleum (assembly GCA_945862415.1). GTDB lineage: Bacteria > Bacteroidota > Bacteroidia > Flavobacteriales_D > Sanyastnellaceae > JAIBBG01. The sequence goes on from CAMAYP010000028.1 coordinate 7,082, forward strand.
TTGAGAACCGATGGAAACTTATGGGCATGGGGATGGAATTCTTTTGGTGAATTGGGAGATGGCAGCGTAGACCAAAGGAATGCACCTGTGCCTATTGGCTCAGCAAGCAACTGGAATACCCAGTCTGAAAGAATAATCACTGCTTTTCACTCCCTGTTGACCCGAACAGATGGTACGCTATGGGCCAATGGATCCAATGGTTATGGACAATTGGGACTGAACTCTACAACCACACACCAGCAAGTGGGCACTGCCACTGATTGGAAAAGTACTTCTGCCGGTTTTTACTTTTCTATGGGCCTTAAAACCAATGGCACCATCTGGACATGGGGAGATAATACCTATGGACAACTGGGCTTGGGAGATAATACCCAACGAAATTTACCTACGCAGTTGGGAAGCAGTAGCAATTGGGTAAGTATTGCTGCGGGGAATAGTAGTGCATTTGGCATCAAATCGGATGGAACCCTCTGGGGCTGGGGATACAATGCCTTCGGTGGTTTAGGCGACAACACGACAATTAACAAAAACATACCCATACAAATTGGAACCGAGAACACTTGGCTGCGCATTGCTGCCGGTGAACACTATACCCTTGGCATTAAAAATGATGGTACGCTTTGGGCCTGGGGCAAAAATGATTATGGCCAGTTGGGCATAGGCAGCAATACCAATAGTTTGGTGCCCGTACAGGTTGGTACAGACAACAACTGGGACAAAATTTCAGCGGGATTTTCTCACTCGATGGCCACAAAAAAAGACGGCACCTTATGGTCCTGGGGTGACAATAGAACCGGTGGTTTGGGCGATAACACCACCATAGACAAAAATATTCCAGTACAGATTGCATCAGATGGCAACCCATTGCTGGTTACGGTATTACCAACACCAACAGCATCAACAATTACAGCAAGTGGTAATACAACATTTTGCGCTGGAGGCTCTGTAACACTTAGTGGAAATAATGGTGGAACTTGGAGCAGTGGAGGAACACAAGCAACCATTAGCGTAACAACTTCTGGTACATACTCAGTAACGACTACCAACTCATGCGGAAGTACTACTTCTAATAGTATTGAGGTAACGGTTACGCCAATTACCGTTAACACAACAACCATCGCAGCCTGTGATTCCTACACCTGGCCTGTGAACGGACAGACCTACACCACTTCGGGCACACACACAGTGAGCGCAGGCGAGACTGTCTTTTTTAACTCATTGAGTGGACTCACGTCGGCAGTTTCAGCTGCAGGCTACACGCTTTCAGCTACACAGACATTTGAGTCGTATTCAACAGATATTGTATTTTCTTTTTTGACTGGCAATTTTGGCACAGGTTTACCGACTTGGACTGCAAGTAACCTGGCTGGATTGTCTCTAGGATTTGCTGGTGGAAGCATTACTCTTGCTCCTCTCGCGCCAAGACCTCTGACCATTTCATTTAACCCTGGTGTCACTTCGGTCGGTGCTAACTTCTTTGTAACAAATTATTTTTTTGCACCCGTTTCTGGAACAATTACGCTGACTTTGTCTGATGGCAGCACTCAGTCATTCTATACCAATACAGCCAACAGCTTTGGAGGATTTGTCTCTCATGGCGCATTTATTAGCAGTATAACCATAGCGTCTTCGAATGATTTCGTTACGGTTGACAACCTTGTGGTTTCTACGGGAACAATAAATGCATGTGCATCCGAAGAACTTAATCTGACAATCAATCATCCAAGCTCATCCACCGAAACGATCGTTGCGTGTCGTTCTTACGCGTGGCACGACTCGACCTATACGGCCTCGACCAACACCGCAACATGGACAGGCACAAACGCTGCCGGTTGCGATAGCATCGTAACGTTGAACTTGACGATTAATCCGTTGCCAACACCGGCCATCAGCGGCACACTTGCGTTCTGTGCGGGTGATTCTACTACATTGGACGCAGGTGAAGGCTATGCCTCTTACCTCTGGTCTACAACTGCTATTACGCAAACAATATCTGCTAACACTGCAGATTCCTATACGGTAACTGTAACCGATGCGAATGGATGTGTAGGATCGACAACTACAACAGTAACGAGTATTCAACCTTCATCTTCTACCGAAACCTTCGTTGCTTGCGGCTCTTACGCGTGGCACGACTCAACCTATACGGCCTCGACCAACACCGCAACGTGGACAGGCACCAACGCAGCCGGTTGCGATAGCATCGTGACGTTGAACTTGACGATTAACCAACCTTCGTATGCTACCGAAACCATCGTTTCCTGTGATTCATACGATTGGAAGGGCACAACGTACACGACATCTAACAACACCGCAACATGGACAGGCGAAAACGCCGCCGGTTGCGATAGCATCGTGACGTTGAACTTGACGATCAACCAACCTTCGTATTTTACTGAAACCATCACGGCTTGTGGTTCTTACAACTGGCGTGGTACAACCTACACAGCATCGACCAACACCGCAACATGGACAGGCACAAACGCCGCCGGTTGCGATAGCATCGTAACGTTGGATTTGACGATTAATCCGTTGCCAACACCGGCCATCAGCGGCACACTTGCATTCTGTGCAGGCGGTTCAACAACGCTTGATGCAGGTGCAGGTTACAGCAGCTACCTGTGGTCTACAGGTGCTTCAACACAAACAATCGCTGTAAGCAGCAACACTCCGGTGTCGGTTGCTGTAACCAATGCTGCAGGATGCTCAGCCACTTCGGCTAGCGTTACGCCAACGGCGAATGCAGTGAGCACTGCTCCAACATCGATCACCTCTTCTGTAGCATTCGCCTCTGCAGGTGTCAACTTTACGCTCAGCGTAAACGGTGGTTCACTCGGCACAGGTGCTACATGGAATTGGTACACGGGTTCTTGCGGTGGAACATTGATCGGCACAGGTGCTTCGATCAGCGTTTCGCAATCTGCAAACACGACCTACTTCGTGCGCGCTGAAGGAACATGCAACACTACAGCATGTGCAACGATTACCGTAAACAGTCAGTGCGGTGCTACAGGTGTAACCAGCAGCGCAGGCACAACAGCCATTTGCGCAGGTAGCCCTGTAACGCTTACCGTTATCGGTTCGCTTTCTCCGGGTGCACAATGGCGCTGGGACGATGAGTGCGACGATAGCGATGCCGACAACGATTGTTCTTACAGCAATGCAGCCACATTTACCGTGAGTCCAAACTCTACCAAAACGTACTACGTGCGTTCGGTAGGTGGAACATGCGGTTTAACGGCTTGTGTGCCGGTTACTGTAAACGTGATTGCTAAACCGGCAACACCGGGTACCATCAATGGAAGCGCATCGGTGTGTCCGAGCACTTCAGTAACGTATACCATCGCTGCGGTTGCAGGTGCTACTTCCTACACATGGACAGCGCCAACCAACGCAACACTCGTATCCGCTCAAGGTGGTACAAGCATGACGGTAGCCTATGCCGGCACGTTCACTTCAGGAACATTGAAAGTGAAGGCCAACAACTGCTCGGGTTCAAGCAGCGACAAGTCGTTGTCTGTTGCTAAGCAAGCGGCGCCAGCTAAGCCGGGCAACATCAGCGGTGCAAGCGCTCCATGCAAAGGCAGCACGCAGACCTACAGCACAAGCGCTGTAAGCGGCGCAACAAGCTATACTTGGACATTGCCAACGGGAGTGAGCTTTGTGAACGGCACTCCGCAAACAGGCACTTCCATTCAAGTAGTGGTAGCCAATACCTTCAGCTGTGGAACACTGAGTGTGAAGGCCAACAACTGTGGTGGTTCAAGTTCAAACAGAACCAAGGCACTTACAGGTCAATCGACACCAACCGCACCCAGCACCATCAGCGGTCCGAACTCAGTAACGCAGAACACAGCCAACAACACCTTCAGTGTAACCAACGTTGCGGGCATGACCTACAACTGGACAGTACCTGCCGGTTGCACCATCACACTCGGCCAAGGCACCAGCACCATCAAGGTTACCTGGGGCACGGTGGCAGGCACTGTGAGCGTAACACGCAACAATGGATGTGGTAATTCGGTTGCTTCTACCAAATCGGTAAGCGTGAAGCGCTCCGAAGAAGCTGAAGCCGATGCAGGCATCGAAAGCGTACGCACCGAAGAAACAGTGGAGACACTGTTGACTGCAACCGATGCATTGAACGCAATCGCTGTGTACCCCAACCCAACCACGGGCGAGGCACGCATCACGTTCAGCACAACCGCTGCAGGCACCTATGCATTCAGCATCGTTGATCTGCAAGGCCGTGTCATCACAAGCACGAGCGGCGCTGCCATCGAAGGCAACAACACACTCGACATCAACCTCAGCAACTGCAGCAACGGCGTGTACATGATTCACCTCATGCACAACGACACTCTGCAAACACTGCGCGTGGTGAAGATGTAACTTCTTTGAATACTAAAAATGGAAAAGGGAAAGGCGAAGGTCTTTCCCTTTTTTTTTATGTGCGAAGGGCGAAGGGCGAGGTGCGACTTGGGCGGAGCCGAGGCCAAAGCGAAAATTACAGACTTACCAAAAAAATTCCTTCACGAATATTCTCATGGCATTGACTAAGAGGGATTCCCCTCTCCTCTGGAGAGGGGCCAGGGGTGAGGCCAAAAGCGTTAATATTCCAAATGATAACACCAAAAACATTAACACCCCCACGATTGAAATCGTGGGCTTTGACGTGACGGGAAGCAGTGTGTCAAGACCATTCGGAATTCTTCGCCCTGGCCTCGGCTTCGCTCGGCCCAAGTCGCCCTTCGCCCCTCGCCCTTCGCCCCTCGTCCCTCGCCATTATTCCCTATCTTCGAACACGCACAATCCCCATGCATCTATCCCATTCACTCGCTCTTCTCATCCGCCTCCGACTTTGGTTGTTGTGCTGCGTTTTGCTGTGTTCTGCGATAAGCTCACACAGCCAGCAATCCATGCCCGATGCCAACGCCGATTTTGTGGTTACGCATCAAATCATTTCGGTGGAACAAGGCATGGCCTCGCGCGATGTGAAGGATGCAGTTATGGATACACGCGGATTCATGTGGCTGGCCACCGACATGGGATTGAATCGCTACGACGGGAATAATTTTTTGCAGTTCACCAAGGAGAAAAACGGCTTGCTATCGAACAATGTCCATGAGCTTATAGCGTATGGTAGCGACCGACTCATCATTCGGTTTTGGATGGAAGAGAATCGATTAGTGGATGCTGGAAAAAATGTGTCTCGCTTTCAGGTGCTGGATTTGAATTCCTATCGACTCATGACATTGAATGAGGCATTTCCCGATTTGCCTTTTCCTGCAGAGCAGCTGCTTGCTATTGTGGAACATGGCGATGGCACCTTGCTTTTTTTTCGTGCGAACCCTTATGAATTCTGGAGCTGCACTTCGGGCAATACATGGCAACGCACATTTGAGCTTTCGCAGTGGAATGAGCAATTGCCAAAACAATCCATTGAGTCTAATGAATTTTTCAACTTGAAGCAGCACGAAGAGTTGATGGTAAATCCTGTTCTTGGTAATAAATTTCCCGGTTATCGGATTTCCAAACGAGCCATTACTCCCTTTTCGTTAGACAAGTTTGGGGCTGCAGTGACCTCGCAGAATGGCGCCACCTATGTGTATTATGATCCTTCGCCATTTGGTGGGCCTTTGCTCAACAATGAGCGGGAAAGAGGCTTCTACAAGTTCACGGATCAGAACACGCTTATTCGCTCTTCCGAATTGGGTGACCTGCCTTCGATTACCAATCAAGACTGGCAGATTCGAGCCTCCAATCGCGCGGGAGAGTTTGCCTGTGTGAATCACGACTTTGGACTTTATCTCTACACGGGCGGAAAGTATTTGCAGGTGATGAGCCGTGAGCAATTATTGGTGACGTCGGATGTATACATCTATTCTGTATATCACGATACGCAAGACAATCATTGGCTCAGCACTACCATTGGATTGATTCAGGTTTCGGCTCGGCAACGCATTTTCACCAATTACTTTACGAAGAGCGAATTCGACAAGGCCGGAATTAATCAGGTGCGGGGTATTTATGTCGACCCCACAGGATCAGCCGCTGGCAGAGAACAGATCTATGCCAATGTGTGGAGAAAAGTGGCTACTGCTCCGCAAATTCCGCTCGAAGGAAACAACGAAGAATTCTCTTTGATTCCTTTGATTCAGCATGCCAATCACCTCTATCTCGGAGATATTCTGACATTGAAAAATGGAACCAACGTCATCCAAAAGGTAACGTTTGATCACGAATTAGGTGCTTGGGCGCTTTATAGTTTGAACGATTCGTTGGTATTAAGATGTTCCTCCATGCCGGAAGGTGGCATTTTTGTGCTGAACACACGCACAGGGAAATCGAAACCATCTATTCGCTCGATCGGTTCTATTCCTATGCCTTCGATTGTGTACCGTTTTGTGCTGACACAAAAAAAAGGTATTGTGGCATTGGCCGGGAATGGTGTTTTCCGATTAGACGACAATTGGAATATTGCGGAGTATTGGGGGCCTGAGGGTGAAGCGCAACATCAATTGCCCATCAGCGAATTCTATGATTTGCATGAGGATAAGCAAGGTGTCTGCTGGTTGGCCACTGCCAATCAGGGCTTGTTTCGCTGGGAGTGGAATGCAACTGCAGGAAATGCGAATCAGGTAGTGCGACAATTTGCGACGTCTGAAGGATTGCCCGCCTTGCGCCTATACCGCATCGAAGAGGATGATCGCGAAAATTTATGGGTAAGCACCTACAATGGGTTGATGCGCTTCGATAAAAAGAACTTCTCAGCGTTCAATTTTTACACAAAGGATGGGTTGTCGCACAATGAGTTCAATCGTGTTTCATCCTTCAAAGCATCCGATGGTAAAATGTACTTCGGTGGTGTGAATGGGTTGAATGCGTTCGACCCGAAGCGCGCGGATGAGGTGTATTTCAATCAGTCATTCCCACTGCAGTTACTTTCCATACAACGCTTTTCAGATGAATCGGATTCACTGGTGAGCATGCTCGCGGATTGGTACAAGAATCAATCGCTGACCATTTCGCAAGCCGACCGATTTCTGGCGGTTGATTTCGCTTTGCTGGATTATGCGCAGCGGCCGCATCGTTACGCTTATATGCTGGAAGGTGTGGATACGGAATGGAACATCATTGAAGGTGGCTCCATGCGCATCAGTCATTTGTCGTATGGCAATTATACGCTACGGGTAAAGGCGCAGCTCGAAAATGGTCAGTGGAACGAGCAAGAACTGCGCATACCGATTACAGTGTTGGTGCCCTTCTATTTGCGCTGGTCGTTTTGGTTGGTATTTCTCGCAGCGCTTGTTGTGGTCGTCTGGTTGTATGCCATATGGCGAACACGACGGCTTGAACGTCAGAACCAACGCTTGGAAATCGCCGTTGAAGAACGCACGCAGCGTTTGAGCAGGGCACTAAAAGACCGCGAACTCTTGCTCATGGAAATTCACCATCGGGTGAAAAACAACTTACAAATCGTATCCGACCTATTGCAATTGCAGAAGGATGAAATGAACGATCCGCAGCAAATGGCCTTCATCAGCGATGGACAGAGCCGAGTAGTGAGCATGGCACTCATTCACCAAAACCTCTATCAAAATAGTGATTTGACGTCCATCCGTTTCGACGTTTTCTTGCAGTCCTTGACTAGCCAGATTGCAGAGCTCTACAGTGCAGACCAACGTTCCATTAAACTTGAGCTTAAGGGCGCTGAATTCTTTTTGGATATTGATACGGCAATTCCGCTGGGGTTGATAACGAATGAGCTTATCACCAACTCCTATAAGTACGCATTCAATCAGTCCAATGTCGTAAAGATCTTGGTCGATTTGGAGTCATTTGGAAAAGGCGCATACAAAATGACCTACAAGGATTTTGGATCGGGTTTACCGCAAGGAGTAGATGTAAATTCCAGCAAAAGCCTGGGCATGCGCTTGATTTATGGACTGACGCACCAGCTGTCGGGCGAAATACGCTACTCAAACGACGGAGGCAGTGTTTTCGAAATCACCTTTAATGATTCGGAGTTCAGATCAAAGGAATAGATGTCGGTTGTGTTTTTATTTCATCACGAAAAGAAGCCATTTCATCCCAATTTGGAGACGTCTTCCCTTTTATCGAGTACCTTGCTCTGTTGGCATATACAGCCATCATCGCTGATGGTTTTGTATTGAAACAATTCGACATAAAGTATTCAGATAAATTGCAACGAGAGCGCTTACATATTGCGGTGGTAGAAGACGAGGTAATTATCGCCACGAACATTGTGCGCAAATTAAATTTACTGGGTTATGAAGCTTATCCGCCGTGTGCTTCTTTCAAAGAAGCTGCAGCATTATTTGCTGCGGAAAAGCCGGATGCCGCGCTCATCGATATTCGCATCAAGGGTAAACGCGACGGCATAGAGCTGGCCGAGTACATTCGAGAAAACTACGATGTGCCCATCATTTTCGCAACCGCCAATGGCGATGAAGCGACGATTCAACGTGCGAAGAATGCCCGCCCCAATGCCTACGTGCTCAAACCTTTTACGAAGCAGGATTTGCATGCTGCCATTGAGGTTGCTATGCTCAATTTTGAGATGATGCCCAAGGTGGTAAAACCGTTTCAATCGAATTTCCTCATCGTAAAGGTGAGCCACGATTTGGTGAAATTGGCCTACGACGATATCCTCTATTTGCGCAGCGAGGCCAACTATGTAAAGGTGGTGCTGCGCTCAGCCAAAGCACGCAGTTTTCGCACTACGCTGTCGACCTTGGAAACACAACTCGACCCTGCCATCTTTTTCCGTATTGGCAAGTCGTGTATCGTCAACTTCAATTATGTGGACGAATTGGAATTCGATCAAATCAAAATTGGCAATGAATTCCTACCCACCAGCAAAGTGTACCGCTCCTACGAAGAGATGCTTGAAACCTTCAAAAAGCACAACTGAAGCTTCTAATACTCGCTTTGGCACACCAGCCAGCCAACAAGTAAAACGCCCTAACTGTACTTCGTACTTTGTAATTCATACTTTGTACTTTCCATTCCCAACCATTAAAATCTAAGACCTCACTCTCCCCTGAGCCCTTCCTGCAAAACGCCCAGTATCTCCATCGCCGCCACACTAATCTTCGTGCCGGGGCCAAAGATGCCCACGCAGCCGGCGTTGTAAAGGAAGTCGTAATCTTGCTCGGGGATGACACCGCCTGCTACGACCAGAATGTCGGGGCGGCCTTGCTTCTTGAGTTCTTCGATAAGTTGGGGCACAAGGGTTTTATGTCCGGCCGCCAAGGATGATGCACCTACCACATGCACATCGTTTTCGATGGCCTGGCGAGCTACTTCTTCGGGCGTTTGGAACAACGGTCCGATGTCGACATCGAAGCCGATATCGGCGAATGAAGTTGCAATCACTTTCGCGCCTCGGTCGTGACCGTCCTGCCCCATCTTTGCCACCAGGATGCGCGGCCTGCGACCTGCTAGGGCCGCAAACTCATCGCTCATGCGACGTGCTTTTTCAAAATCAGCATCCATAGTTGACTCGCTCGAATATACACCCGATACGCTGCGAATGGTCGCGCTGTATCGTCCAAATACTTCTTCCATCGCTTGGGTAATCTCGCCCAAGCTAGCGCGGTTGCGGGCTGCGCTGATGGCTAGCTCCAGCAAATTGCCTTCACCCGTGCGCGCTGCATGCGTTATCGCTTCCAGTGATTCTTTGCACTTCGCTTCATCGCGCTCGTTGCGCAGCTGTTTCAAGCGCGCTACTTGCGATTCGCGCACGGCGTTGTTGTCGACGTCGAGAATATCCATCTCGGTCTTGTCCTCTACCTGGTAGATGTTGACGCCAATAATCTTGTCCTTACCACTGTCGATGCGCGCCTGCTTGCGCGCTGCGGCTTCTTCAATGCGAAGCTTCGGTAAACCGGCTTCGATGGCCTTGGTCATGCCGCCCATCTCCTCTACTTCTTGAATGAGCTTCCATGCGCGCTCAGCAATGTCGTTGGTGAGTTGCTCCACCACCTTGCTGCCTGCCCACGGATCAACGGCTTTCGTGATATCGGTTTCGTCTTGAATGTATAGTTGCGTGTTGCGTGCAATGCGCGCACTGAAATCGGTTGGCAACGCAATGGCTTCGTCGAGCGCGTTAGTATGCAACGACTGCGTGCCGCCAAAAGCCGCTGCCATCGCTTCGATGCACGTGCGCGCTACGTTGTTGAACGGGTCTTGCTTGGTCAAACTCCATCCGCTCGTTTGGCAGTGCGTGCGCAAGGCCATGCTCTTCGGGTTCTTCGGGTTGAACTGCTTGATGAGTTTCGCCCACAGCATGCGTGCAGCACGCATCTTGGCAATCTCTTCAAAATGATTCATACCGATCGCCCAGAAGAACGAAAGACGAGGCGCAAAGTCGTCGATGTTCATACCGGCAGCAATTCCTGCACGCACATAGTCCAATCCATCGGCGAGTGTATAGGCCAACTCAAGATCGAGCGTAGCGCCTGCCTCCTGCATGTGATAACCACTGATGGATATCGGGTTGAACTTCGGCATGTGCTGAGAGGTGTAGCGAAAAATGTCGCTCACGATGCGCATGCTGGGCGTCGGCGGATAGATATACGTATTGCGCACCATGAACTCCTTCAGGATGTCGTTCTGAATGGTGCCTTGCAACTGCTCGGGAAGAACACCCTGTTCTTCGGCAGCAATAATGTAAAATGCGAGAATGGGAATCACAGCGCCGTTCATCGTCATCGACACGCTCATTTCGTTGAGCGGTATGCCGTCGAACAGCACTTTCATATCGAGAATAGAATCGATGGCTACACCGGCCTTTCCTACATCGCCCACCACGCGCGGATGATCGCTGTCGTAGCCGCGGTGTGTGGCCAGGTCGAACGCAACGCTCAATCCTTTTTGCCCGGCTGCCAAGTTGCGACGGTAGAATGCATTCGATTCTTCCGCTGTGCTGAAACCCGCGTACTGACGAATGGTCCACGGACGTATCGTGTACATGCTAGCATACGGTCCACCAACAAAGGGAGCCGCACCGGCAATAAATGTTGACTGCGGATAATCTTCGGGACGAGAGTTACCCTGAATGTGAATCTTCGAAAAGTCGATACGCGCCATAGGTCGGGCGAAGTTAGAACAATGCCTTACGCTTTCAATTACATCACACGGTAATTCCACTGATGCAAGTCGTTTTCCAAACCGCGCTTTAAGTGATCGAGGTAGGTGCTAACGCGATCATCAAAAGTTTGGTTTCCGTTGGGATTGATGGTGTAATCAACACCGTCGTGATGAATAGTGCGAATAGGAGCAATCGTAGCCGCCGTTCCTACTCCAAAAGCGCCATCGAGTTTGCCGTCCTTCAGAAGATCCACAATTTCAGCAACCGACACTTTGCGCTCTTGAACATCGTAGCCCCAATCCTTGGCCAACTGTAATACGCTGCTGCGCGTTACACCGTTGAGGATAGAGTCGCTCAGTGCTGGAGTCATTACAGTGTTGCCCGAGAGGAACATCACATTCATGGTGCCGCTCTCTTCGAAATACTCGTGCGTTTGCGCATCGGTCCACAACACTTGGTCGTAGCCAGCGTCTTTCGCTTTTTGTGTTGGATACAGAGAAGCACCGTAGTTGCCGGCTGCCTTCGCATGACCGGTTCCACCGCGCACCGCGCGTGTAAATTCGGTTTCGATTTTCACCTTCAACTCGGCTGTGTAGTATTTGCCTACCGGGCCTGAGAAGATGACGAACATATAGGTTTCAGATGGACGCACGCCCACGTATTCATCGATGGCAAACATGTGCGGACGGATGTAGAGCGACTCGCCCTCTCCTTTCGGAATCCAACCCGAATCGAGTTTGATGAGCTGCGTGAGCGACTCCATGAAAAGCTCCACGGGTAGCTCCGGCATGCACATGCGGCGAGCCGATTCATTCAAGCGCTCCGCATTTTTTTCGGGACGGAAAATGAACACTTCATCGTTGGCACTCTTGAAGGCTTTCAATCCTTCGAAGATGGCCTGACCATAATGCAGCGCACTGATAGCGGGGCTGAACTGCATGGGACCATACGGGCGAATTTGCGCGTTCATCCATTGACCGTCGCGGTATTCGATAACGGCCATATGGTCGCTGAAGATTTTACCAAAACCGAGATCTTCCCAGTTGACTTCCTGCAATCGGCTTTGTGAGGTTTTCATAACCTCGATCTTTTGTGTTGCTATCATTTAGCGAACGTTGTTAGTTTGAGCTACATGTCAATTGATGCGGCCTTAGGCAAAAATAAGTGAGGGAAGTAGAATTACCGCAGTACCGCAATGAATTTCTATTTGCGCTCTTTGCGTCTCTGCGGTTAATTTTCCGAACCGCAAAGGGCGCAAAGGGCGCAAAGAGAGTAAAGCAAGGATTGTAGGATTAAAGGGGGGCTCAACTTTCAACTATTTTCAACCGCAAAGGCGCAGAGAGCGCTAAGACAGGCTTGGGCTGAACAGGAACTTGTTGGGGCTTACCAGCTGTGTTTTCACAGCGTACATTACAATAGCAGCGGTGTTGTTGACTCCCAATTTTTGAAGGATATTCTTGCGATGGGTGTTGACTGTATGAGGAGACAGGAATAGCTTTTCCGCTATTTCTACGTTCGTGTATCCTTCAGCTATCAACGTAATGATTTCGAGTTCACGCTCTGTGATAGACACAGCTTCACAATTGAATTCAGTTAACTCCAGATCATTAACATCGATGGATTCTTTGCGGATGGTATTGAGAATCTGTCCGCAGAAAAAACGACCACCGGCTGCGGTTTCGCGCACGCTGTCTAGGATTTCATGAACGTCACAATCCTTCTTGATGTAGCTGACGATACCTGCGCGCAATGCATTGACAATGGTTATACCCGACTGCTCGCCGGTGATGGCCACGAAGCGGGTATGCTTGTTTTGCTTATGAATGGCAGGCACCACATCGATACTGAAATTCGGAGCTGCGAAATCAATGAGTACTACATCCGGATTGAAGCCTTTCGCCATATCACGCAACTGAGCATCCGTCGCGGCTTCGCCCACAATCTCGATATCGGCATACTGACTCAACACAGCATTGAGTCCGGCGCGAATAAGCAGATTACTGTCGGCGATGATGAGTTTCATTCAGTTGCAAATATCTTATTAAAAACCCATTCTAAATAATAAACACAGCAGAAGTTTTTCACATTACATGCGGTCGGGCATACCGATGCCTAACAGACGCATGCCTTCGCGAATCACGTCGCCTGTCTTATGTGTGAGAGCCAAGCGGAAATTGCGAGCTGCATCGTTGGTTTCGCGCACTATATGATGATCCTGATAGAACGTGTTGTAGAGCTTCGCCAAATCGTAGCAGAAATGCGCAATGTCAGCCGGATTGTAAGTCGTTGCTGCTGTGCGCAGCGTAGCAGGCCACTCGTAGATCTTAGCCACTACATCCAGTTCCGCTTCACTCAACGCATGCGCCGTGAAATTGGACTTGAGTGCATCAAAACCCGGATTAGCCTCAGCATAACGGCGCAAAATGGCACGCGTGCGAACGTAGGTGTACTGAACCGAAGGACCGGTATTACCGTTGAAGTCGATGCTTTCTTTCGGGTCAAACAGCATGTTCTTCTTCGGGTCGACACGCAACAGGAAATACTTCAAAGCCGCCATTCCAATGGTGCGGTAGAGCTCTTGCTTCTCCTCTTCCGGCAGCCCTTCGAG
>CAMAYP010000029.1 GCA_945862415.1 Chryseobacterium gleum
CAAGTTTTCGATCCAGCGCAACAAGACATCATCGGGAATGAAGGACGCAGCATCAAACCGAAAGCCATCGACGCCCGCATTCAGCCAAAAGAGCAAGACCTCCTCACAGGCCTGAACAAGATCGGGGGACTTATGATTCAACTGCACGACGTCATTCCAAGCTGTGCCTGCCGGAGGATAGGTCATGCCCATTGCATCACGCATATACCAGTGTGTATTGGTGGTCCATTTATGCGCGGGAGAGGTGTGATTAAGCGGCATGTCGAGCACTACTCGCAAGCCGACTTCATGGCAGCGGTTTATCCATGCCTCTGCATCTTTTATTGTTCCGATGGTTTCATGCACTGCGAGATGATGGGTAACGGCATAGGGTGAAGGGCTCAACGATTGATTGATCTTCATCCAAGGCAACACAAACACCGTATTAAAACCTGCCTCAACAATCGCTTGAGGCAAACTCATTGCACCATGCAGCGTACCATCGGGGCTTACGTGCGGAATGGAAACTTCAAGAATTCGCAACGGAGTTTTCATATCAATCATAAAAAAAGCCCGCTTGAGGCGGGCTTATTTTTTTCGACATCGCTTAGAGAGGCATAAAAGGGAATTGCTTTCCGGGGAAATGTCCGGTTGCACCTAGTTGTTCTTCGATGCGCAACAACTGGTTGTATTTGGCAACCCTGTCGCTTCGTGAAGCAGAACCCGTTTTTATTTGGCCTGTATTCAATGCCACCGCCAAATCGGCAATGGTCGTGTCTTCCGTTTCACCACTGCGGTGGCTCATAATGGATGTATATGAGTATTTGGTAGCCAACTGCACAGCGTCAATAGTTTCAGTAAGCGTACCAATCTGATTCACTTTAACCAGAATTGAATTAGCAATATCCTCTTCAATACCGCGAGCCAAGCGACTCACATTGGTTACGAATAAATCATCGCCCACCAATTGGATATGTCCACCCAATAACTCGGTCATTAACTTCCATCCATCCCAATCATCTTCAGCACAACCGTCTTCAATGGAAACGATAGGATACTTGTCGCACCATGCTTTCCAGTAAGAAACCATTTCGGCACTGGTCAATTCCTCGCCTGTGCTTTCCAATACGTACTTCTTTTTCTCTGCGTTGTAGAATTCAGTGCTTGCGCAGTCGAGACCGATGCAAACATCAATACCGGGCTTATAACCTGCGGCTTCGATGGCCATCATTACATATTGCAATGCCTCTTCATTGCTCTTTAGGTTCGGCGCGAAGCCACCTTCATCACCGACGTTTGTTGAGAAGCCTTTGCCTTTTAGTACTGATTTCAAATGATGGAAAACCTCCGTTCCCATGCGAAGCGATTCGCCGAACGTTTCTGCACCCACCGGCAGAATCATAAATTCCTGCACGTCCACTTTATTGTCGGCATGTGCACCACCGTTGATGATGTTCATAAGCGGGATTGGCAGTGTGTTACCACCGATTCCACCTACATAGCGATACAGTGGCATACCCACTGTTTCAGCTGCAGCGCGAGCCGTAGCAAGCGACACGCCCAAGATGGCATTGGCGCCTAAGATGGCCTTGTTCTCGGTTCCATCGAGAGCCAACATCGTGCGGTCGATACCTGTTTGGTCGAAAACGGATGCACCTATCAACGCATCGTTGAGAGTACCAACGACATTCTGCACAGCCTTGGTTACACCCTTTCCGAGGTATAGCGACTTATCCAAGTCGCGCAATTCCACAGCCTCGTGTACACCGGTGCTGGCTCCACTCGGCACCGCTGCGCGGCCCACATGACCATTATCGGTATAGACCTCCACTTCCACTGTTGGGTTTCCACGCGAATCCAGGATTTGGCGAGCGTGAATCTTAGCAATACTTGACATACTTTCTTTTGGTTATTAATTCGTTTTACTAGAGAGATGGAAGCTCGGCTGTCATTGAGGCGTTCTTCTGCTCAGTGAACTACGGCAGTCTTTTTACCGCTTGCAATATTCGCTATAAATTGGTCAAACAGGTAACGAGAGTCATGAGGACCCGCGCTTGCTTCCGGGTGGTATTGCACGGAGAAAACGGGACGCTGCGTCAGGCGAATGCCCGCTACAGTATCATCGTTCAGATGGACGTGCGTTATTTCCGCGTTGGCCGATGAAGCGATGGATTCGCGAGAAATTACGAAGCCGTGATTCTGGCTGGTTATTTCGCTCTTACCATTTATGAGGTTCTTCACCGGATGGTTTATGCCTCTGTGACCATTGAACATCTTGACGGTCTTCAATCCTTGGGACAACCCAATGAGTTGATGGCCCAGGCAAATTCCGAAACCCGGTATTCCAGTATCTACCAATTCTTTAATAAGAGCAATTGTGTTGGTCATAGCCGACGGATCACCGGGGCCATTGCCATACATGATTCCATCGGGGTTGAATGCCAAGATTTCCTCTTTCGTCGCTTTGAGTGGAAACACCTTGAGGAAACAATCTCGATCGTTGAGGCAGCGCAAAATGGTTCGTTTTACACCGAAGTCGAGCACCGCAACTCGAAACGCAGCAGCAGGATCGCCCATTTGGTAGGCCTCTTCACAAGCCACATGACTACTCAATTCGAGACCATCCATGGAAGGCACTTTCGCAAGTTGTTGTTGCAAAGTTTGCGTGTCGAGGTTTTCGGAGGATATGATGCAATTCATTGCGCCCGCCTTGCGGATGTGACGCACGAGTGCGCGCGTATCGATGTCACAAATACCTACTACACCATCGCGAACCAAATAGTCTTGAAGGGTACTTATAGGACCTATTCTACTCGCGACATCTGAAAATTTCTTGATAATTACACCCGCGACTTTGCAGTTGTCGGATTCTATCTCCTCGGAGTGCACGCCATAATTGCCAATGTGTGCGCTGGCCATCACTAACACTTGACCGTAGTAGCTAGGGTCTGTGAATACCTCTTGGTACCCGGTCATGGCAGTATTGAAAGCGATTTCACCGGTAGCTGTGCCGATATTACCACATGATTTGCCGTAAAAGGTCGTGCCATCTTGGAGCACTAAAACTGCTGAAATTGGATTGCGATTCATCGAGGTACAAAGTTAGCAGAAGGACGAAGAAATGCATCGTATGGATTTTTAACAATGGCAACCTTTCATCTTGCATGTCGGCTCGAATCGCTGCATTACAAGAGATTTAACGCAACACCAGGCGAGAATCCGACGTGTTCATAATTCTGCGCGCACAATAAAATTGTGCAACTCAATAAGATTACTATTTTTGTGCTGTTGGTCCATTACCAACCTCATAACATGCAATTGACAAAAGTTCGGTGGACTGCCTTATTTGTGCTTGCACTTGTAGTGCTAGCTTCCTCATGCACTCGACGCAAGGATGCTTGTGCTGCTTACAATCGCACAGAGATACCTCAAGCCAAGTAACTATTTCGAATAACCGAAGGTTATTTCTTGCCTTATGTCGGGATGTAAGCTTTTAGCGACCGGACATGTCAGAGCAGCATTTTCCAGTATTTCCTTCTCCCGCGCAGTAAAATCGTTGTTTTCCAGCTCCAGGTGAATGTGTATTTCACCAACCCTTCTTGGTTCGCTGTGCATTACTTTTTCAATACTCGCTTCCACCTTTCCAAGCTGAATCCCTTTGCTGTTGGCTGTAATACCCATCAATGTCATCATGCACGAAGCCAACGATGTGCACAACAAATCGGTTGGTGAAAACGCCTCACCCTTACCTTGGTTATCGGTTGGCGCGTCGGTTATCAAGAAGTTTCCTGACTTGATGTGTTCAGCGCGATTGCGAAGTTCGCCTTGGTAAGTAACTGTCATTCCCGGGTTCATGATGTGAATCAATTTTGTTTCAAAACTACTGCAGTATTGAAGGAGTTCATTACAGACTGTGTTACTTTTGAAACTGCAATGACGCGGGCACTTCTCATAGGTTTTTTATTGGCACTGAGCTATTCAGCCTATGCACAACCCATTCCTGAAAGTGAGATTTTATTGTACAAGAAAATGCGTCAGGTAGGCATCAACATTAACTCAAGTGGATATGGGATCAACACCAAATTCGGACGTTATACAGATGCCACTCATCTTTGGTTGTTCGGTGCTGACCTCATGTTTGTGAAGCATGAAAAGGAGACCAAAACATGGAATCCGGTTAACGACCCCAATTCAAGACCCTATTACTACGGCAAGCTCAACAACTTCTATGTGTTGCGAGCGCAATTGGGCCGTAAAAAAATCCTAACCGAAAAGCTTCGTCGCAGTGGTGTGCAGATTTCCTACAATTGGTTGGTTGGACCTTCCTTCGGTTTTACGAAGCCTGTTTACCTGGAAATCATATACATGAATGAACCGAATAATCAGCCTTACTTGGAAGTCGAAAAGTTCAACCCCGATTTGCATTACATCGACAACATTTACGGAAGGGCCAGTTCTTTGCGCGGCTTCGACGAGCTCAAGCTTCAGCCAGGAGCATTCGGAAAGTTTTCATTCACGTTTGAATATAGTAACGAGCGTGAGCGCTTGAAGGGTATTGAAGCGGGAATGGCGGCTGATTTTTTCAGCAGGCGCATACCGATTATGGCGATATATGACACCGACAGTACGAACCCCAGGAACCATCAATTGTTCTTGTCGCTGTATATCAATTTTTTCATAGGCACCAAATACGATCAGAAGTGAGCGAGACCTCGACGCCAACAACTACCGAAAATACGCGCATACCCAAGCCAAAGTGGCTTCGCGTGAAACTTCCTACGGGAGAAAATTACCGCAAAGTGCGCGGATTAGTTGACGAGCACAAGCTCCATACTATATGCGAGAGTGGCAATTGCCCGAACATGGGAGAATGTTGGGGCGAAGGCACGGCGACCTTTATGATATTGGGAAATATCTGCACACGTTCTTGTGGCTTTTGTGCAGTTGCAACCGGCCGTCCTTTAGCGGCCGATGTAAACGAACCCGCACGCGTAGCAGACTCCATCCGGTTGATGGGAGTTAAGCACGCTGTGATTACCTCGGTCGATCGCGATGATTTACTCGACGGAGGCGCAACCATTTGGTTCAACACCGTTGCTGCGGTTCGCAGCACATCGCCCGGCATCACCATGGAAACGTTAATTCCTGATTTTGCAGGCAAATGGGAAAATTTACAGCAGATAATTGATGCTGCACCAGAAGTCGTATCGCACAATCTGGAAACGGTGCGCCGACTGACGAAACAAGTGCGCATTCAAGCCAAATACGACCGCAGCCTGGAGCTTCTCCTTCGCCTTAAGCAAGGAGGTATGCGCACCAAGAGCGGAGTAATGTTAGGGCTTGGAGAAAGCGAAGAAGAAACACTTGAAACAATCGACGACTTAGCCTCTGTTCAAGTTGACATTCTCACCCTTGGGCAGTACTTGCAACCCACTCCCAAACACCTGCCGGTAGCAGCTTTCATTAAACCCGAAAAATTTGCCGAGTACAAAGATTACGCTCTCAGCAAAGGATTTCGTTACGTTGAAAGCGGTCCGCTGGTGCGTTCGTCTTACCATGCCGAGAAACACCTCTTTTAGTTGATTCAGCCGACCACGACTCCCAAGCGAATTGGCATCAATGGTTTTGGCCGAATAGGTCGAGCCCTTTCGCGTATACTGCTCAGCGACGAACGCTTCGAAATTGCAGCCATCAACGACTTAGCGGATGTGCAAGTCATGGCACATCTGTTCAAGTATGACTCCTTGCATGGTAAATTGGAACTCCCTGTGGAGGCAATCAACAACACGCTAACCATTGGCTCTGCTTGCATTCCCTTTCTATCGTCTCCTCATCCGAACCAAATTCCTTGGAGCAACTATGATGTCGATATCGTAGTTGATTGCACCGGCCAATTCAAAACTACGGAGGACTTGCAAGGACATCTTAGCGCCGGCGCCCAACGCGTGTTACTCAGTGTTCCACCGGAGGATGATAAAATCAAGACCATTGTTTTGGGAATTAATGAAGATCGGATAATGCCGGAAGACACCATACTCTCGAACGCATCGTGCACAACCAATAATGCCGCGCCGATGATACAATTGCTTGATGAATTGTGCGGCATTGAGAGCTGTTACATCACGACTGTGCATAGCTATACCGGCGACCAGCGATTACACGATTCACCCCATAAAGACCTGCGCCGAAGCCGTGCAGCTGCCCTCTCCATCATTCCAACCACAACAGGAGCTGCCAAAGCATTGACACGTGTATTTCCTCATTTGAACGAGAAAATGGGAGGTTGTGGATTCCGAGTACCCGTGCCCGACGGCTCACTCACCGACATTACCTGCAATGTGCGTAACCCAATTTCAATTCACGCTATCAACGAAGCATTTCAACAAGCCTCGCTGAATCGTTGGTCCGGCATTTTGGAATACACGGAAGACCCGGTGGTTTCTGTTGACATTATTGGCAACCCTGCTTCATGCGTTTTTGACGCCAAGCTTACCTCGGTAATTGGCAACATGGTGAAAGTTGTCGGTTGGTACGACAATGAGATTGGGTATAGCAGCAGGCTGCGCGATCTGCTAGTGAGGTTGTAAGGGCGAGGTGCGAAGGGCGAAGAACATTTACCTCGTCCTTCGCCCCTCGCACTTCATACCTATTTACGCCATTCCTTGTGGGCCACCAAAGCCCATGCTCATCATAGCATCCTGACCGGGAGCATCCTTGATAGTACCATGCTGTGACTCATACTTATTGATATTTTCCATCAGCGCATGCATGAGTCGCTTGGCATGCTGTGGAGTAAGAATAATGCGCGATTGCACCTTGGCCTTCGGCACACCGGGCATCATGCGAATGAAATCAACCACAAATTCGGCCGGTGAATGTGTGATTATAGCCAGGTTGGAGTATGTACCCTGAGCGATTTCTTCGTTGAGTTCTATATTGAGTTGTTGACCGTTTTCGTTTTTATTACTCATTGCAGTACTATTATAATATTTCAATCAATTCTAGGAGCGAATGTAATGTATAGGTCGGCTTGTAGTTGTGCCGAACAGGACCATTTCCATGCGCCGCATTTCGTTCGTTTTGTTCATCCTCCTTAACGGTTAGATACGCCTGGTCCATACCAAAATCGCGTGCACCGAGGATATCAGCGTCCCAATCATCGCCAATCATGAGCGACTCTTCCTTTGTTGCGCCTGCCTTTTCGATGGCATATTGAAAAATATCGGGATGGGGCTTTCGCACGCCTACATGCTCACTATTGATGACGTGATCAAAAAAGCCCTCCAGTGCAGCAGCGCGCATTTTGTGGCCCTGAACCTCGACAAAACCATTTGTGATAATGTGCATAGTGTAACGTCCCGAGCAATGATTGAGCAGGTCGTGCGCCCCCTCCATCGTGACCGACTGTTGGGGTGCAACCTCCAAAAAGTCGAGTGAGAATCGATCAATAAAATCAAACTCGGCTGCATGGTTGGCATCGGCGAATGCCCGTTCAAAGCGCACGAATCGCAGATCGTCCTTCTTAATTTTATCTTGCCGATAAAGCGCCCACACCTGATCATTGTGATGGTGGTAGCGGCGGAAGAAGAGTTCGAAATCGAGGTGGCCCAATTGTTCGCTGTAACGGCTGAACAGCTCTACCATGGCGGTTCTGGTATTGCGCTTTAAATCCCAAAGCGTACCATCGAGATCAAAAAAAAGATGCTTGTAATTTTTCAAAATGAGAGACCGATTTTTTTCATACCAAAAGCCAATGTTGAAAGCGCAACACTCCAAAGGAAAAATGCGATAATCATTTTCGGCAGTGCATTGGGGTTATGGCGATATAGTTTGGCAGCAACCACTGAAGCAATTGGAACCGAGATAAGCCCCGCAATAAGCATTAGCCCATTTATACCATATCTCTTTTTCACCCGAATAAACCAACGATTGCGTTTGTTAAAGACCTTCCGTTTTGCATTGAAATGATGAGCGAGCCAATTGAAAATAAATTCACCGAAGTGAAAGAATATAAAGACGCCTAAAGCCGCACCCGTGGAACTAACCAAGATTACTTCAACGAGCGACCATTGTTCACCCACATCGGGCTTTAGCGTCATGCCAAAAGGAACGAACAGAAATTTGACGATGGTCAAAAGCCACCAGCCCGCAATTTTAAGGAAGTAATCCAGCATCATTCTTTTTTTCCGAAAGCCAAATCGCCCGCATCGCCCAACCCAGGCACTATATACGAATGAGCCGTAAGCTCGGTATCGACAGCACCAATCCAGTAGCGCGTACTTTCAGGCAACCTACTACGCAAATAATTCAAACCGGTTTCAGAAGCAATAACACAAGCAATGTGAACCCTTGCCGGAGTGCCACGCTGCATAAGTTTCTTGTACACTTTTTCGAGCGACAACCCGGTGGCCAACATGGGGTCGCAGAGAATCAACTCTACCCCATCCATTGGAGGTGCGCTCACATAATCAACTTCAATTTCAAAATTACCCGCCGCATCGTGTTTGCGAAATGCTGCAACAAATGCCGAATCGGCGTGATCAAAAACATTCAGCATGCCTTGGTGCATTGGCAAGCCAGCTCGCATGATGGTACATAGCATAGGCATGCATACCGGTAAACTTATTTCCGCCACACCCAATGGGGTTGTCACCTCTTGCACAGCGTAGTCGAACGTCTTAGAAATTTCATACGCCATTACTTCGCCAATACGCTCGATATTTCTACGAAAGCGCATTGAATCCTTTTGAATTTGCTCATCGCGAATCTCGCGCATGAATTGATTGAAGATTGAGTGATGCTTGTTAAGTTCGTGAACCATGGGTGAAATTTAGGGCGGAAGATAGCTTCAAGTAAGAGCCTAACAAATGATAACAGCATCTTCACCGTCTACACAATGTTGGGTTGTCGTTTGGAGTTTCTTTTTATATTCGCGCTTCAGTATGATGAAAGTACTTCTGAAGTCAGCACTGATTTACGACCCGACATCGCCCCATCACGGTAAAAAGCGTGATTTACTGCTTCAGGGCAATCGAATCTTATCTATTGCTCCCGAAATTCCAGAAACCAAAGCCAGCGTTTTAAGCGGTAAAAGTTGCGTTGTGTCGCGCGGCTGGACTGACTTAGCCGCAAGGAGCGGCGAACCGGGCTCCGAATACAAAGAAGATTTCAATAGTTTAAAAACCGCAGCGCGACGAGGAGGATATGCTCGAGTGGCTATTCTTCCTTCCACGTTACCTGTAACGGATAACAAGTCAGCTGTTCGTTTCATCAAAGAGCATTCTGACCCGGGTATGGAGCTTATACCACTTGGTGCGCTCTCTCAAAACATGGAAGGAAAGCAACTCGCTGAAATGTTCGACATGCAACAAGCGGGGGCGCAAGGCTTCAGTGATGACCGCGGTAATATTGGAACAGAGCTCATGTGCAGGGCGCTGGAATATTCAAGAAACCTCAACAGTGTTGTGATGGCTCTGCCTTGGGATCGCGGTCTCAATGGCAATGGCCAAATGCACGAAGGGCCCGTTAGCGTATCGCTCGGTATGAAAGGCATACCCAACCAGGCAGAAGAAATACGTGTGCAGCGCGACATCGAGTTGTTGCGCTATTGCGGAGGGCGGCTACACTTCATGCTTATATCGACGGCCCGCAGCGTAGAACTCATTCGCAAGGCAAAGCGCGACGGACTGCAGGTTACTTGTGCTGTAGCTGCACACCAACTGTTTTTCAGCGATGAACATTTAATTAGCTTTGATTCCAACTACAAAGTGATTCCGCCCTTTCGAAGCAAAGACGATCGGAAAGCTTTAATTGCAGGATTGAAAGATGGAACGATCGATGCGATTGTTAGCGATCACTGCCCGGAAGACGTAGAGCACAAGGTTCGTGAGTTTGAGGACGCAAGTTTTGGTATTAGTTCAATTGAATCGACCTTTTGCACTGCCTTCACTGCGCTTGAAAAGCATATGACACCGGAAGAGATTATTGAGAAATTCACCACAGGCCCGGAGCGCGCGCTGGGTCTGCAATGCCAGTCGGTGGGTGAAGGCGTTCACGTCAGCGTATTCAATCCGGAATCAAATACAGAATTTACTACCGCCACGTGGATGTCAAAATCCAAGAATAGTCCGGTGATTGGAATGAGTTTGCGGGGAAAAGTTCACTAACAAAGAAGAATGGAGAATGGAAAGCCTTCTCGCCATGGCTCTTCATTCTCCTTTCTCCATTCTCTATTCCTTTTGATTAACCATTTTTCCGAACCACGGTACGCTGTAACCCCTCCCTCCTGTTATCTTCGCGGCTCTTATGAAATTTGTGCATCCGGAAATGCTTTGGGGATTGGTTGCTACGGCGATTCCAATCATCGTGCACCTGTTCAATTTTCGCAAATTCAAGAAAGTCTATTTCTCGAATGTCGGGTTTCTGAAAGAGATTAAGCAGGAAACACAGAGCAAACGCAATCTGAAGCACCTCTTAATTCTTGCCTCCCGAATACTTGCCGTTGCAGCTATTGTGTTGGCCTTTGCACAACCCTATTTGCCTCAACCCGGTGTAGTAGAAAAGCCAGGCGGAACAGCTGTTTCCATTTACATCGACAATTCGTTCAGCATGCAAGGTGCGGGCACAGACGGCATCATGCTCGATTTGGCTAAAAGCAAGGCACTGGAGATTGTAGAGTCGTTTGCCGCATCCGATAAGTTTCAATTGCTCACGAGCGACTTTGAAGGCCGCCATCAACGATTGGTTAGTAAAGAAGAGATGACCTCGCTAATACAGGAGGTTGACCTTTCGCCTGCAAGCCGCAAGCTCAGTGAGGTTGTTACTCGCCAGCGCGATGCGTTGGTTACATCCGGACTTGAGAAACGACATGCGTTTGTGCTTACTGATTTGCAAGCATCTGTAACCGATGTTGAGGCTATTTCCAACGACACAACAATGCGCATCACGGTTGTGCCTGAGTTGCCCGAAATTAAGAGTAACGTATTCATTGACTCCGTGTGGTTTGAAACGCCTGTGCGTCAGGTGAATCAGCCTGAGATACTGCATGCCCGTGTCGTGAATACAGGCACCGACGATATCGAGTCCATGCCGATGCAACTCGTCATCAACGGCACACAAAAAAGTGTTGCGGCCGCATCTATTCTTGCATCTTCCAGCGCCACCATCGACGTCACCTACACCAATACAGAGCCCGGATACAAACACTGCTCTCTCTCTATTAACGACGCATCCATTACCAACGACGATGCTTATTATTTCAGCTACAACGTGGCCGACCGCATTCGCGTGCTCGAGGTACTGGGCAATACAGCATCCACGCAAGCAGTTAACGCTGTTTTCTCTGACGACCCATTTTATGAATGGAACAGCATGAACGAGGCAACGATTGATTACAGTCGATTTACCGGCATGAACTTCATCGTCATCAATCAATTGCGGAATCTTTCGAGCGGAATGGCATCTGAACTCAGTAAGTTCATGGAGTCCGGAGGCAGCGTACTCATTATACCCGCTACTGAAATTGTGTTGAATGAGTATAACAATGCGCTCTCAGCTTGGAAAGCCGGTCAAATAAGCGGCAAGTCGACGGTCGCATCGCCTGTTATGACTGTCAACTACGAGCACTACATTTTCAAAGAAGCCTTCCGGCAATCATCCGGCAACATCGATTTACCGGTTGCCAACTCTTATTACAGTTTAGCGCTGTCGTCGGCTCAATGGGCGGAGCCCATGCTCACCTTGCAGAACGGCAGTCTTTTTCTGATTTCATCGGCCGTTGGTCATGGCAGACTATATTTTTCGTGCGTATCCCTTTCCACCGACGAAACCAACTTCACTCAGCACGCATTTTTCCCGGCCACCCTTATTCGCATGGCCGAATTTTCTCAGCCCACCTCAGAGCTGAGTTATACACTGGGTCGCGAAGAAGCCATCATCTTACGGAACATGCAACTGCAAGGCGAGGAAACATTCCGATTGCAACATCTTGCAACAAACTCCGAGGTCATTCCCGAGCACCGCAATGCAGGTAATCAAGTAGAAGTATTCGTGCACAGCGATCTGGCGCAGGCGGGCAACTATTTGCTCAATTGGGGATCGACGGCAGTGCAACCACTCGCCTTCAACTATAGCAGAGCAGAGTCCTATAACGAGACCATGGCAGTCGACCAGTTCAAGGAAAAAATTGGCGATATGAAATTTGAAAATTGGTCAATACTGGAAGGCGATATGGAGTCTGTTTCAGCTGGGGCTTCGGCTATTGATGACACGCACAAGTATTGGTTAAGCCTCCTTGTTTGGGCGCTGATATTCCTGGCAATCGAGATACTGCTCATCAAATTTTGGCGTTGAGAAACTGTGATTTTTCACGTTTGAATCATACTTCTGTGAGCTTGAAATAATCTTATCTTCGGCGCATCTAAATAATTCGGAAGAAGTATGATGAATATCCCAATGGTCGATCTCAAGACCCAGTATCACCGTGTTAAGGACGAAATAGACAAGGCCATTTTGGATGTGGTAGAAAACACGGCCTTCATCAATGGTCCGGCAGTGAAAGAATTTCAAACTGGACTGGAAAAATACATGCACGTAAAGCATGTGGTTAATTGTGCCAACGGCACCGATGCATTGCAAATTGCCATGATGGCCTTGGATCTCAAGCCCGGTGATGAAGTCATTACGACATCATTCACATTTGTAGCCACCGTAGAAGTGATTGCCTTGTTGCAACTCACGCCCGTGTTAGTGGATGCGCTACCCGGCACTTACAACATCGATCCCGTTGCATTGGAAAAAGCAATTACGCCCAAAACGAAAGCCATTGTGCCCGTGCATCTATTTGGTCAGTGTGCCGATATGGAATCGATCATGGCTATTGCCAACAAGCACAACCTGTTTGTCATTGAAGACAATTGTCAAGCGGTTGGTGCACATTATACGTTCAGCGATGGCACGCGCAAGCAGGCCGGAACGATTGGGCATGTAGGGACCACGAGCTTTTTCCCATCGAAGAATCTCGGATGCTACGGCGACGGAGGTGCGATGTTTACCAATGATGATGCACTTGCCGAGAAGCTTCGCGTGATTTCGAACCACGGCATGAAAGTGCGTTATTATCATGACAGCATTGGCGTGAATTCACGACTCGACACGATCCAAGCAGCGGTGTTGAATGTGAAGCTAGCACAACTGGACACATACATTGCCAATCGTCAGCGTGCCGCAGCCTATTACGACAATGCATTTGCGAATCATCCGAAGATAACGATTCCAGCACGCGACCCGAAAAGCACGCACGTTTTCCATCAATACACACTCGTATTGAAAGGTGTTGATCGCGCTGCATTGCAAGCCAAGCTGCAAGAGAAAGGAATCGCCTCCATGGTTTACTATCCGGTGCCGATGCACATGCAGAAAGCGTATACCAACCCGCGTTATAAAGAGGGCGACTTCCCCGTTACCGAAGAATTGTCGAGCAACGTAATGTCGCTTCCTATGCACACCGAGTTGACGGAAGAGCAGTTGGCGTATATTGTGGAGGAAATGCTTGAAGCGATTAGTTAATAGGTACTGGGTACTGGGTACTAGGTACTGGGTACTGGGCATTGATCATAAGATGGTGCTCATTAATTTTAACTATTAGACTTTTACCTAGAATTCAACAGAATCCTAAAGCATACAGCAAGCAACATAAAACATTCAGCATCCCGCAACAAATACCCAGTACCCCGTACCCAGTACCCCGTTCCTAGTACCTAGTACCCAGTACCTAAAAACTACCCCATGTATACCTTAGAAGCGCGTCACATTCATAAATCCTATGCGAAACACGTTGCGCTCAACGATGTGAGCATTGCAGTGCCGGAGAACAGTGTATTTGGATTGCTTGGTCCTAATGGCGCCGGCAAAACATCGTTGATACGCATCATCAACCAGATAACAGGCCCTGATCAGGGAGAGGTGTTGCTTGGAGGAAAACCGCTGCAACCAGGCGATGTAGAACACATCGGCTATTTACCGGAGGAGCGCGGCCTTTACAAAAAAATGAAGGTGGGCGAACAGTGTATGTATCTCGCGCAATTGAAAGGCCTTTCGGCGCGCGAGGCACGCACGCGACTGAAGGAATGGTTCGAGCGATTTGAAATTACCAACTGGTGGGACAAGACAGTAGAAGACCTTTCCAAAGGAATGGCACAAAAGGTTCAGTTCATCACTACTGTTTTACACAAGCCGAAACTGCTCATTCTTGATGAACCCTTTAGCGGCTTCGATCCAATTAATGCCGAGCTGATCCGCACAGAGATGCTGCGGTTGAAAAACGAAGGAGCGACCATTATACTCTCTACGCACGATATGGGCAGCGTTGAATCGCTCTGCGACAACATCGCACTCATCAATCGATCGCGTGTAATTCTTGAAGGCAGCGTTAAAGATATCAAGTCACGCTTCCGCACGCAAACATACCGGGTCGACTTTGAAGGAGCAGCAATGGACATTGGCATTGGACTGTGGACGCAGTTCGAATTGCAGCGCACCACCACCGATGAGAAAGGAGCCTTCGCTGAAATAAAATTACTTGGAAGCCGATCGCTCAACGACCTGCTTCAAGCGCTCATACCGCATGTAAACATCCACGGTGTAAACGAAATGGTTCCCGACATGGAGCAAATTTTCATTCAAGCCGTTCAACAATTCAATGCCAGCCATGAATAAGACACTCCTCATTATACAGCGCGAATACATGAGTAAGGTGAAGAAGAAGAGCTTCCTCATCATGACCATCTTGGGGCCAATCATTTTTGGTGGACTCATCGTAGGAGTTGCCTTGCTTGCAGCTAGCGACACCACACATCAGCACGTTTTGCTTGCCGACGATTTGGGCTACCTGCTTGAAGACGAAATACTGGTTTACCAGCAAGCCGGAGTCGATCGTCCGCGCTTTCGCAATACCGAGAAGCTCACGTACGATTTTCGCAAAGGAACCGTCGACCCAACCGCTGAACTTGAATCGGGTATCTATACCGCAGTAGTTCAACTTTCGGCCATCTCCTATACTGATGGAAAGGTTGAAATGTTTGCGGAGAAGACACCGAGCATGACCATTCAGAACCGTGTGGCCGGCGACATTGAAGATGCGCTGGAATTGTATCGGGCCAAGCAAAACAACATCACCATCGAAACCTACAAGAGCATCCGCCAGTCGGTCGACATCAACGTAATCAAGCCAAGTGCTGGCGACAAAGAAGACCTCACTTCGGTGAAAGCGATGATTGGATTTGGGTTTGCGCTCATCATCTACTTCTTCATTTTCTTCTACGGAGTTCAAGTGATGCGAGGTGTGATGGAAGAAAAGACCAACCGGATTGTAGAGGTTATCATATCGAGTGTCAAACCCTTTCAATTGATGATGGGTAAAATCATAGGCATCGGACTGGTAGGACTCACACAGTTTTTAATTTGGGTCGGACTCACTGCAGCGATATCGGCCTTTGGTGTTGGTGCTTTGCAAAAGCAATTGCTCGACAAGCAAAAAGAACAGCTGGCCATGATTGAAACAGGCGGCACCATCGAAGCTCAAAACATGACTGATGCTAGCGAAGCCGGGGAAATGCAAACGGAACTACTGGCTGTTATTAATGAAGTAGCATGGGTTGATGTGATTGCATCGTTCCTCATCTTCTTCGTGTGCGGCTATTTGCTTTATGGGGCCCTTTTCGCAGCGATCGGAGCAAGCGTCGACAACGAGACCGACACACAACAGTTTATGATGCCCGTTACCTTGCCCTTGATTTTTGGTTACATCGTATCGACTATGATGATTGAAAACCCGGAGAGCAGTATTGGTGAAATTTTCGCCATTGTGCCCCTCACCTCACCCATTGTGATGATGGTAAAAACGGCCATTGGCGTATCCATTGGGCTTAAACTAATTTCTATTCTCGTGCTCGTTGCCAGTATCTTTTTCTTCACGTGGCTCGCTGCGAAGATCTATCGAGTGGGTATTTTGATGTATGGGAAGAAGCCGTCTTACAAGGAGTTGTGGAAGTGGATGAGGTATTAGGGACGAGGGGCGAAGGGCGAGGGGCGAGTTATGGTCCGTTGTGGTAATCAGCAATCAGTGCTAAGTATTCAGTACCCAGTATTCAGTTCCCCGTGCTCAGTATTCAGTACCCAGTGCTCAGTGCTCAGTATTCAGTACCCACTACTCAATATTCAGTACCCAGTACTCAGTATCCAGTACCCAGTATTCAGTACCCATTTAAATTTCCCGATTCAAATGCGCAGCCACCGCACGTAGTTTGCCAAAACTGAACTTACCATCCAGCGCATCGAACACACCGCGCAGGCCGTCGGTGCCGAACTCCGATATGGCCGCTTCAATTTCTGCGCTCTCGTCGGCGGCAACGTAATCGCTCAGTTCGATTCGCGACGAAGCAATGGCCTTGGCCAAATGTGATTCAATCGTTGAAACAGCAAGAGTACGCTCGGCTGCGATGTCCTCTATCGTCTTTCCCAAACGAAACATTTCCAAGCTATGCTCCACCGTATCCTTTTTATTGCTCTTTCCACCGGCAGTTGACTTTGAGCCGCTGCTAGACTTACGCCCTTTTTTCTTTCCGGCATAAGATCGGTCGGCTTCCGCTGCGGATGAACGTGAAGCCTGTGCTTCGAGGCGAGCCGATTCAAGCCAACTGCTGCGAATTGCTTCACGTTGCCGATCGATGGCAGAAACGTCTATAAAACTGGCTCGATTCAGCAGACCTTGGATAATGATGATTGACTTCTGGATGTCTTCATATTTCTTCATCAACAACTGATCGACTTCACCCAGCGTGGTCAGATACGTCTTTACACCTGTGCGCCATTGTATCTGCTGCATGTGAAGCAACAAACTCGCAATGTTTGAACTTAAGAGCGTCGTGTAATAACCACTCCCCTTCTCCAGGCGCTCTCTCATGGCATCAAATTCTTCCTGCTGCAACAAATAGCGAAGCTGTTGAACAAACTTCGAAGTGTTGACCTCTTCGGCATGCACGGCTTCGCGCAACACTTGCAGCAAGGGCTTCATGGAATCATCATCAAATTCTGATGTAGCGTCGCCTTCCTTTACGATTCGATCCAGGTCTTGTGTGAGCTGTGTAAATAGAAAGGTACTCGCAATCAAGTCGTGTATGTAATGGATTCTACGTTCATGCAGCATCTGTTGCAATTGCTCCATCGCATGTTTTGTCTTGGAGAAGTTGACAACGATTAAGTCGTTGCTGATTACCGCCGGATCTATGCGTGTCTTAAGAATCAAGCCATCGAGTGAGCGCAGTCGAGATAGCGCCACATAGACTTGACCTGATGCAAATGCCTGGCCCACATCGATTACAGCACGATCGAATGTGAGGCCCTGACTCTTGTGAACGGTTACAGCCCAAGCCAACTTGATAGGAAACTGACTGAACGTACCCACCACCTCTTCATCCAAATCGCGGGTTGAAGCACTCACTGAATACTTTTTATTCTCCCATTGTTCGCGCGGAACATCGAGCACAAGACCGCTATCAATGACCTTCACTTTGATAGACTTCTCGTCCAACTCGCACACTGTGGCCAGCATACCGTTGAAGAAACGTCCACCGTTGCTGTCGTTGCGAACAAACATGACTTGCGCGCCTTCCTTGAGTTCAAGCTTCTGTGGCAGCGGATACATCGACTCCGGGAAGTCCTTATCTATTGCCGCTTGGTATGTAAACGAATGTCCCGACAACCTGCGCAACTGAGCCATGTTCATGTCGTCGGCCTTGTAGTTGTGTGTTGTGAGTGTAATTACACCCTGCTCCTGCTCGGCCTGCGGACGATAGTAGCTGTTGAGCAGAGCAATGTCGTCGGCCGTGGTTGCATTCTCGCGCAGGTTATTGAGTAGTTCGATGAAACGCTGATCAGACTGTCGGTATATTTTATCGAGCTCTATGTATACAAACCCCTCCGATTGGAGTGCCATTGCTTCGAAGAAATGAGCACTGTGGTAATAGCGTTTCAGCAGGCCCCATTCATGGTCTTTCACGATGGGCGGCAGCTGAAACAAATCGCCAATCATGAGCACTTGCACGCCACCGAATGCCCGCGAAAAATTTCCACGCACACTGCGCATGCGGTAGTCAATGGCATCGAGCACATCTGCGCGCAGCATACTCACCTCGTCAATAATGAGCAGATCAAGGCTACGGAGCACTTGCTTTTTAACGGCACTGATGGGATGCTTGCGCGAAAGGGTGAACTGCGTGTAGATGTTGGCTTCTGACGAGAATTGTCCGGAAGGGGTGCGATCGGGCAGAAACGTACCTAGTGGCAACTGGAACATGGAGTGAATGGTAACACCCCCTGCATTGAGGGCTGCAATACCCGTTGGGGCAACAATTGCAAAACGCTTGTGTGTGCGTTCCCCCAAGCTGCGTAAGAATGTAGTTTTACCGGTACCTGCCTTACCGGTAAGAAAGATGTGGCTACCTGTGCTGTTTACAAATGCAGCTGCAGTTTCCACCATATCGGACGTTTGCATAGTCGCTTCCATGTGGCAAATAAACGAATCGATGCGATTCAAGACGAGCAATAAAAAATGGACTTATTGGAATGTATGCCATAACCGCAAAACTCTTACTGACTTGGAATTGGGAAATCCTAGGTTGATGCAAAACAAATAAACATTTAACGGAAGCGAATATTCGGGAGTACTTTTAGAACCAAGTAACATCAATTCTGATGTCCCTGATTACTCCAATAGAAATAACCAACCACTTCCAATTCCTCATACCCCTCTAACAATTATTTGCGTCATTGCACCTAATAATTCCCGAGCAGTAAAAAACTTTTATTTATTGAAATAAAAGCCAATTTAACAACGTTAACGCGACCCGTATAAAACAATCAAGCCATGAAATCCATCACCATCTCACTTCTCATAATCTTTTTTTTGATATCGTGTAAAAGAGATCGCGAAACAGCGGGGACGGATGCGGATCTTTATGACCTAGCCAAATCCACCACCGGATTTGTTTGGTACAATAACAATTCGAATTTGCTTGATAAAAGCGCTGGAAGCGGGCACCCACAACCCTTTCTAAGAACCCGTTATAACAACATTGCCGCTAATCAGTTAGATTCTAGCGGCAAGGTAAAATCAGATGCAGTCTTTGCAAATGGTTCCCTAATAGTGAAAGAACTTCATTCAAGTGCAAACAGTTTAGCCAGATACGCGATCCTCTATAAGAACCCTTCGAGTATTGATGCGGACTCACGAGGTTGGGTTTGGGGATACATCGATGCAGATGGCAGTGTTGTTCAATCTGCAGCGAATAAAGGTAGCGCTTGTATTAGCTGTCACTCACAAGAAGGGAGCATTGATTACACGCTCATGAACATCTCCTTTCCATAGCTTTCAGACAATTCGAATTATACAAGTCAGCTGAATGACTTTCAAATCGACAATAAATTACCCAACAAATGCTCACTCAACTAGCGATGGCAGTTAGTTATGTTTTTTTTTCAGTCTATTATCAAACGTAACATCCTAATAGATTGTCCTTTTTCGTTTTGCCATCACCTTAAGACCAGCTCTATGGCTCTTTAAAGTGCCACCGTCGCAACTCCTTAAACTGACGGTCGGCAATGGCTGTTTCGAATGCGCTTCTTTGAACAATCTGTCCATTGTCATCCAAGACTAAAACATTCCAACCATTTCGTAAGTAAGCATGCTCCATGCCTTTATACACAATGGAACTAGGCTTTTGAAAGAGGCGTGAGCCGGAAGAAATCCAAACAACTTCATCGCCCACCTTGACATTCAACGACGCTCCTTCATTTTCATTTAATTGCATTTCCTGAAGTACACCATTTCGCAAATAAGCCACAGCAGGAATTTCTAAACCTGCACTATCCAACAACATTCCCTTTGAACTCAAAAAACGATATGTTTCCTTCGAAGTAAAATCGAGTGAATCCGGATTAAAAGTCAATAAAATGGTATAGTTCTCATGAAGCATAAGCCAATGGCCTAAGGTAAATTCATTAGCATTAACCTTGACCTCCTCAACATCTACGTTTTCCGATAAAAGTTCACGTATTGAGGAGGTTGTCCAAAAAGTATCGCATTTACCCAAACGCAAATCATATAGATTATTAAAGAATCGAACCTGATTGAACTCTCTATTCCCAGCATTCAATTTTTCCAAGATTTTTCGACTTCGAGGATCCGGCTCAAAGCAATAAACTGCATCCCCATCTTGCAGTTGAGAAGAAATGTCCTTGCACCGCGACCACATAATACTCTCTAAGCGCTTCATTCCGTTCATTTCCGATGTAACGAAAAACGCCGGATAACGCCAATTCCAAGCGTAAAAATCAGGAACCAAATCGGCTTGCGGAAAATCGTTCCATGTAATGGTTTCCGGATTATACACCCCCTGCAGTGTGTGCACGAACACGCCAAAAAAGAGGGTCACTACCAAGAAACCCTGCATGAACATTTTAGCAATAGGCCGCGACCATTTCGCAGCGTGTTGAATCGTCAAGAAGAACATTACGATCAACGCCGGAAGCGCGTCAGTAAACAATCGTGGACCATAGCTCCAGCCTCCCCACCAATTGCCGTGTCGAG
>CAMAYP010000030.1 GCA_945862415.1 Chryseobacterium gleum
CGAGAAGTGCTTGCGGAAGTTTGCCGATGTTCAATTTCAGATCGGTTTTGTCTTCCGGTGTCATCTTTCCAGCCTTGATGTTCTTTTCAAGATCATCGAGCATGCGGCTCAGGTGTTCACCAAGGAAGGCCGACATGATCGCAGGAGGAGCCTCGTTGGCGCCCAAGCGGTGGTCGTTGCCTACAGTTGCAATAGAAGCACGAAGCACATCTGCATTTTCGTGAATGGCCGCTACGGTATTTACGAAGAAGGTAAGGAACTGTAAGTTTGTTTTAGGATTCTTACCGGGCTTCAATAGGTTTACACCGGTGTTGGTGCTAAGCGCCCAGTTGTTGTGTTTGCCGCTACCGTTAACACCTTCGAATGGTTTTTCATGCAGAAGAATACGGAAGTTGTGCTTGCGAGCTGTTTTCTCGAGCACGTCCATCACCAGTTGGTTGTGGTCGTTCGCAAGGTTGGCTTCTTCAAACATGGGAGCCAACTCAAATTGATTCGGTGCCACCTCGTTGTGACGCGTGGTAACCGGAATTCCTAATAAGTGTGATTCATATTCGAATTCTTGCATAAAGGCCATCACACGTTCCGGAATACTACCGAAATAGTGGTCTTCCAACTGTTGGCCTTTAGCAGGGCGCGCGCCGAAAAGTGCGCGACCGGTCATCGCAATATCAGGACGCGCATTGTGCAATGAACTGTCGATGAGGAAATACTCCTGCTCCCAACCTAAGGTAACGGATACTTTATTTACCTCCTTATCGAAGTATTGGCAGACGTTTGTGGCGGCATGGTCAACGGAGTTCAACGCGCGAAGCAAAGGCATTTTGTAATCGAGCGCATGTCCTGTGTAGGAAATGAAAATGGTTGGAATGCACAGCGTGTTACCCACGATGAATGCAGGAGAAGATGGATCCCACAAAGTGTATCCGCGTGCTTCGAACGTATTGCGTAGTCCGCCATTTGGGAATGAAGAGGCGTCAGGCTCTTGTTGCACGAGCATGGTGCCGTCAAATTTTTCCAATGCGCGCCCATCGGCGAGCGGCTTGAAGAAGCTGTCGTGTTTTTCAGCCGTTGTTCCTGTAAGGGGCTGAAACCAGTGGGTGTAATGGGTTACCCCTTTTTGGATCGACCACTCTTTCATTGCAGCGGCCACATGATCGGCTGTTTGACGATCGATGCGGATACCACTGTTGATGCAATCCATCAGTTTGTCGTAGGCATCATCCGTGAGATACTCACGCATTTTGTGGTAGTAGAAAACGTTGGCACCGAAATATTCGCTGATGCGAACGCCTTTGATTTCGAAATGCACGGGCTGACGTTCGTGCAATTCTGAAAGCGCTTGAAAACGAGTTGACGACATGGGTAATTTGTTTTTTGATTAAAAAAATGATAATTACCGGGCAAAAGTAGGGGGTGTTTTGTCAAAAAGCAGGATAAATTTTTAAAAAGGGGTGTTTTTTAAGGGGGTATTGGTTTAATTATGTTGAAAAGTCGATTTTTGGATGCTTTTCGACTTTTGATTGATATCCGTATTTTTAGCCTCCATTCAATTTTAGTACTATGCAAAAGATATCAGTTGTATTCTGGATTGGCCTGCTCATGGCCTTTGGCAAAATTGTTTCTGCACAAGTTTTGGCTCCTGCAGATGGAAGAAAGATCGAGGAACCGAAAGAGTATTTTATGGGCGATTTGACGGACTTTCAGGTTTCTCCCTCAGGAAAGGGGGTTGCTTTTTTGAAATATGAGAATAACCGGTGGGTGTTATATTGGGACAACATCAATGGAGGCAGAGAAACACGCGTCTCGAAATCGGATGAAGTGAGTGTTGTGGATTATCGTTGGGTTGGCGATGACGCTCTCATCTATTCAGTAGGTGAAGGTGATATTGGCACTGAATTGCACCGATACGAAACGTTCACTAAGGCGTACAATCGACTTACCAGCACGCCTGTTTGGATTAAGTTTCTGGATAGTCATTATTACTCGAGCGGCACTACTTTGTTGATTCGTAATGTTGACGATGTAACATCGGAAAAGGCCTACTCAATATTACCTGGTAAGCGTGAGCTGACGCATATTGCCTCAGGTCATGGTGTAAGTTGGGTGGAAGGTTTTGGTAATGGAGCCACCTTCTTTATTGAGAAGACGGAGGAAGGTTCTCGATTCATAAGTTGCTCTCTTAATGGTGGTGAGAAGTTGGGCAGCATAAAGGGTCTATGCTCATTGAAAGGATTAGCGTTGGCCTCGAAAGCGGATGCATCTATTTATGCTCTAAGTGATTTGAATCGCAATTGCAACGCGCTCGTGAAAATGAGTATGAAGGATGGTTCAGAGTCCGAAGTCCTCTTTGAACGCAAGCAATGCATGATTAGCAAAGTGCTATTTTCATCGGTTACTTCAGCACCGCTTGTTGTGTGGTATGATGGCATAGAGCAAGGTTTTCAGGCACTTAACAATGGGTTTGAAGAAACACTTAATGCAATTACAGAGAAGATGCCCACACTGTTCGGTTTCGACATCGTTCATTCAGATTTGTCGGGTAATGTTTGGATAGTAAGTGCAATTAATCCCGGTGGCGGCAGATTGTATTACCATTATAACGTGGCGAACCGTGAGTTAACAGCTTTCGGGAATGCGAAGGTTGCAAGTCCGATTGCTCCCGTTTCTGAGTTGTTGCCCATTGGCGATGACAAACTATTGGTGCGTGTCTATGTGCCGTCGGAAGTGACTTCAAAGTCGCTCGGCGTATTGGTATTCCGAGATGCACCTTGGCTGCCCTCCATCGCAGGCGGTATGGATGCACTCATACAGAGTTTGGTCGAGGGCGGAATGGTAGTAGCCGAAATCGACTTGGGTTACAGCGAGGTGAGCAGGAAGAAATTGCTTTTTTCAGGCTATGATCAATTGGTTGATCGTGTGATTGATCAGGTGCCATTGATTCAGAAAGCATTGATGTCCAATTACGGATTGTCGCAGGGTATGCTCTCAGTCCTTGGTGAGGGCATTGGTTGCAGAGCCGCATTGCGAGTTACTGCTGCTCACACCAGTATTGTTTTGCGCAGTGTATATATTGATGCGGCACCTGAACTGAAGGGCTATCTAATGTCCCAGTTTCCGATAGAGAGAGAAACCCGCGACTATGTAATGGGTTACGAAGAATCGCCACAGAGTTTGCAGATTCAATACATAGCGCGCGAGCCTTTGTTTGTTTATGGAACCATTAAGGGAGCTTATTACAGCAGCAATATTGAACCGGCATTGAAGAAGTTGACTCAGAGTGGAAAGTCACCGGAAAGCTTAATGGTAGGTAGTGGCTTTGGTAATCATATATCATCGAAAGTTGTAGAAGGCATAGGCGATAAACTCATCGCTTATCTGAAACAGTAATTGGATAGCAATTTCATTAGATAGGTAATATCAGACAAGTATGGCGCATACATTCGAGTTGAAGGCGACAGATGGCGGGAGTAATGCGCGAGCAGGTGTGCTTTGTACCGACCATGGCGAAATACCCACCCCTATCTTCATGCCTGTGGGCACCGCAGGTACCGTAAAGGCAATCACACAGCAGGATTTGAAAGAGGATGTGGATGCCAAGATAATTTTGGGCAACACATATCATTTGTACCTGCGTCCGGGCACCGGCATTCTTCGTGAGGCGGGAGGCCTGCACAAATTCAATGGTTGGGATCGACCCATTTTGACGGATAGTGGTGGATACCAGGTTTACTCATTGAGTGATAATCGGAAAATTACTCCTGAAGGTGTGAAGTTTAAATCGCACATTGATGGATCAGCGCATTTGTTCACACCTGAAAATGTGATGGACATTCAGCGTGTAATTGGTGCCGATATTATCATGGCATTTGATGAGTGTCCGCCTTATCCTTGTGATGAGGAGTATGCACGAAAGTCACTTCAGATAACCAATCATTGGCTGGATCGTTGTTTTACGCGTATTCATGAAACAGAGCCTTTGTATGGGCATCATCAAGCATTGTTTCCGATAGTACAGGGTTCTGTTTACCCTGATTTGCGAAAGGCCAGTGCAGAGTATATTGCTTCGAAGGGCGCCGAAGGAAATGCCATTGGCGGCCTAAGCGTAGGCGAACCGCATGAGCTCATGTACGAAATGACCGATTTGGTGTGCGGCATTTTGCCGAAAGACAAACCCCGCTATTTGATGGGTGTAGGAACACCGGCTAATATTCTGGAGTCGATAGCCCTTGGCGTGGATATGTTTGATTGTGTAATGCCAACGCGCAATGCCCGCAATGGACAATTGTTTACATGGAATGGCGTCATGAATATGCGCAATAAGAAGTGGGAGCGCGATTTTTCGCCACTCGATCCCGATGGGGATAGTTTTGTGGATTCATTTTATACAAGAGCGTATGTGCGTCATCTGTTTGCATCGGAGGAAATACTGGCAATGCAAATTGGCACCCTACACAATTTGAATTTTTATTTGCGTCTAGTGCGCAAAGCACGTGAAAAAATACTGGAAGGAACCTTCGCCTCTTGGAAGAACGAAATGGTGGTCAAACTCATGCAACGTCTTTGATGATCAAGAAAATTGATCTCTATATAATTCGCAAGTTTCTTGGGACGTTCTTTTTCATGATAGGAGCGTTTTTGTTGATTGCGGTTGTTTTTGACATTAGCGAGAACATCGACGAGTTGTTGAAAGCTCGAGCTCCGTGGTACAGAATAGTCACAGAGTATTATGTGAATTTTTGTTTCTATTTCGGAACACTGCTGAGTTCGTTCATCGTTTTTCTAACGATTATTTGGTTCACGAGTAAAATTGCACAGCAATCGGAGGTGATTGCTATTCTCAGTGGCGGCATCAGTTACGCCCGTTTTATTCGTCCTTATTTTATTGCGTCGGGTATTTTAGTTGCGTTGCTTCTTCTCTTGACGCATGTGGTTGTGCCAAAGGCCAACAGACAGAAATATGAGTTTGAGGTCAATTACATGAAGGATCCCATTACGGTGACCGAGAAGAATATCCATCGCGAAATTGAGCCGGGAACGATTGCTTATTTCTATGCTTTTCATCCGGAAACGGTTTCGGGCGATAATTTTTCTCTGGAAAAATGGAAAGATGGAAGGCTCACGTACAAACTGATTGCAGCAAGTGCGCAATACATGCCGGAATCGAATCAATGGAGAATCATGAATGCGCAAATTCGAAATTTTGATGATAGTGGTGATGCGTCGTTAGTGATGCGCGCACAGCTCGACACGCTATTGCCAATGGACGAGCAGGATTTTGGGTTGCGCTCGGAAATCACCTCTGCAATGAACTACAGGGAACTATCTGATTTTATTGAGGCGCAGCGTTTGGGTGGTTCGGGCCGTGTGGCCGAGTTTGAGGTAGAGTTGTACAATCGCACGGCTTCACCTTTTTCAATATTCGTGTTGACATTGATTGGAGTTTCCATAGCCTCCCGCAAGCAGCGCGGTGGAATGGGCGCTCATTTGATGTTCGCGGTAATTATTGGGTTCGTTTTCGTTTTTATTTCACGCATGACAACGGTGAGCGCCATGAACCTGGGATTTCCTGCGTGGATTGCAGTATGGATACCTAATGTGTTATTCACGGGTGTTGGATTATGGCTTTACTCGAAGGCACAGAAGTAATAAAAAAGTCGGCTAACAGCCGACTTTTTCTTCGTAGCGGGGGCCAGACTCGAACTGACGACCTTTGGGTTATGAGCCCAACGAGCTACCAACTGCTCCACCCCGCAATATAAAATGTGTAGTCCCTTTCCGCTTCCGAATTGGGGGTGCAAATATAGCCTACTTTTGTGCCTGCAACAATTCTTTTCAAAAATTGCCAGAAAACAAGCATAAAGCCGGATTCGTCAACATCGTTGGCAATCCCAACGCGGGTAAATCGACCCTGATGAACGCCTTGATGGGCGAGAAGCTCAGCATCGTTACCCCCAAAGCACAAACAACACGTCATCGCATCATGGGTATTCTCAATGGTGACGATTATCAGATTGTTTATAGTGATACACCGGGAGTGCTCGATCCAAAGTACAAGCTTCAGGAAGGCATGATGAAGGCCGTTGGCTCGGCGCTCACCGATGCCGATTTGATTCTGCTTGTAATTGATAGTGCCGACAAGCACGAAATGCACGCACCTACACTTGAGAAGATTAAGAAGACCAAGATTCCGGTTTTCGTTATCCTCAACAAGTATGATTTGGTGGGCAACGACGGTGTGAACCTGCTTTTCGACTTTTGGACAGCTATGTTGCCCAATGCTAAAGTTTTTCCGGTTTCTGCACTCGAGAAAATTCACACACGCGAGCTGCTTGATCAAATCTCACGGATGCTTCCGGAGTCGCCACCCTATTTCCCGAAGGATGATATCAGTGATCGAACTGTGCGTTTTTTCATTAGCGAGATTATTCGAGAGAAGATATTTATGACTTACGACAAAGAGATACCCTACGCGAGTGAAGTGCTCATCGAGGAGTATCTCGAAGAGCCCGACATCGTTCGTATTTCGGCTTTGATATTAGTTGAGCGTGAATCACAAAAGCGCATTGTCATAGGCCATCAGGGCGGACCGTTGAAACGAGTAGGAACGCAAGCGCGCAAGGACATGGAGTCGTTCATTGGGAAGAAAGTGTTTTTGAAAACACACGTGAAGGTGGACGAGAACTGGCGACAAGACGAACGTAAACTCAGAAATTTTGGATACTGGGATTAGACATGATTGCCTTCGCTAACGCAAAAATCAATCTGGGTTTGTTCGTTACCGAACGAAGAGCGGATGGCTATCACAATCTCGAAAGTATTTTCCTTCCGGTGAGTTTGTGTGATGTGGTGGAGGCCATTCGAACAGACGGCGATGATATTGTATTTACCACTCAAGGACGAAGTATAGACGGGGATCCGGAAACCAACTTGTGTATGCGTGCATATCGATTGTTGCAGCGCGATTTCAAGCTGGGTGGAGTAGAGGCGACCATATTGAAGAATGTTCCCATCGGCGCAGGATTGGGTGGTGGGTCTAGCGATGGAGCTCACATGTTGAAGCTCCTGAATGCAATTTTCAATCTTGAACTTTCATCTGAACAATTGCAGTCATATGCAGCGCAATTGGGAAGTGATTGCCCTTTTTTCATAGAAAACAAATCTTGTTACGTGCATGGACGTGGTGATTTGCTCGAGCCCATTGACTTGCCGCTGATGGGCCAGCACGTGGTGATAGTTCATCCAGGAATACATGTGAGTACGGCAGAGGCCTATCGCGGAATTGTGCCGCGCCGTTCACCTTTTGATTTGCGTCAAATAGAACGTTTGCCTCGAGAAGTTTGGCAACAGTCTGTGACCAACGATTTTGAAGAAACCGTTTGCAAGAATCATCCTGCCATCGAAGAGCTCATTCAAACCTTGTTGCAAGAAGGCGCTTGGTATGCGCGCATGAGCGGCAGTGGTTCTTCCGTATTTGGATTTTTCGATATGCCTATTGAGTTGAAATTAATCGACCCTTCCTTCTTTGTGCAGTGGGGGAAGGTGCTGTGATTAGCCTCTAATGCACCTTCAATTGCTTTGAAATTACACCTCGATTAGTAAATACTCGCACGGTATATATCCCCGAGGTGAGAGCTCTGCAATCCATTGCAAATGACTCGGTGAATGTTGCGTCCAATCGATACACAATTTCACCCAGCGTATTCAATACCTGTATTCCATTGCATGAAAGTGTCTTCGGAATTACAATGGTAACCAAATCTTTTGCAGGGTTGGGGTAGATGGTGAAATCCATCTCGTGGTGCGCAACCACCAAGCTCGGTGAAACCTGAAGTATTTGTGTTGCAGTATCGCTAAGTCCGCAACGTTGCGCAATAAGACTTATCTCATAATCGCCCGGTTCATTGATTGCAATAGAAGTTGCCGTTTCCGTCAGTTCAACCCAATTAATGCCATCGATTGAAAAGGAGAATATATCTGCGTTTACACTGTTGTTGGTAAGCACGAAATCAGTAGCGTTGACGGGTGTTACGGTGAACTCCGCCGCCGGATCCCAGTTGCTCACATACCAATCGGTTGGTTGCAAGAAAACCAGTTCGTGCACCACTTGCCGAATGGTCGATTCCTGCGTATTGTCTATGGTGTAATCATACAGTGCATTGAGCGGTGATTTGCGAAAGAATGTGGTATAGAAACAGAGCGCTGCGACATACGAACCCGCGGGTGACGGATGGCTTCCATCAGAGGAAAAAAGCTCAATGTCGGGATGGTTTTCTCGGAGGAATCGCCATACTACGGCGACCGGCGATACGACACCCTGATTCATTTCTGCCATCATCAGATATCGTTCACGCAGCAAATCGTCCATGCCTTCATAGGTGCATACAGGCGGCCAGTTGGCGCAGTTTTGTTGATCGCCGTTTTCGCGCCCCCATGTCATGTAGAATACCGTTTCTGCGCATGGGCTATGAGCGAGAATTGAATCGTTGAGTTGGGTGGCGAACGGAAACGTTTCTACTTCAACTTGAGCTAACGGAAACGCCGGCATTTGACTTTGTTGTTGGAGCACAACGAAGTTCCAGTTTCCTTCATCGATTAAATTCATGGAGGCCGTATTCCCTAAGTGCCCTTCAAATGTGTAGCCGCCAGGAGTGTTCGACGCAACTACCAACGTGTCGCCTGCCGATAGTGCTACATCTGAAGTGAGCTGCGGGAGATTGTTGTATGCTGTGTAGGAATTACCAATGAATAGAGCACGTTTTGATAGTTGTGCGAACGACGTATTGGTGAAACAAATTCCAACTGCAACGACGATAATGAATGCCGTTTTTTTTATTCTCCCGATAGATTGATGCGTTGATTCCATTGTTGATTGGCTTGCGTAATTTGTAGAATGTAGATTCCGGCCGACAGTTCACCGCATT
The DNA here is from genome assembly GCA_945862415.1 of Chryseobacterium gleum. Classification (GTDB taxonomy): domain Bacteria; phylum Bacteroidota; class Bacteroidia; order Flavobacteriales_D; family Sanyastnellaceae; genus JAIBBG01. The sequence continues at coordinate 8,922 of CAMAYP010000030.1, forward strand.
CTACGAGGGCAAAGGAGGTGTTCGTTAAGTGTTGGTCCAAAACGGTTGCACCATTCATATTAATGAGCTTCAAGTTGTAGTCGTCAGAAGCCGGCAGTTGCACAAAGAAGCTGCCCGATGCCGGGTTGGGATATAACGATAATTTTTGTTGCAGAGATGGGTTCTGAACGAAGGTGGTATCGCAAGGAATGTAAACAGTTCCGGGTGAGCCGAGAACACAACCCGCAAACCAAGCCTCACTGCTATTCACATCGCTTGCCTCGGAATTCCATTCAATTGTAAAGCCGCTTTCATTTGCAGAGGTTGGCCAAGGAGACGCTGTTTGATAATACACGGAGAAATTCAGTTTGTCGGTTGCGTCATACAAGCGGATCAATTCTCCGGATGAACTCAATCCGAATGGAAGGTCGCCGAAGCGATTGGAAATGCCTCCGTGAATGACATCAAAAAGAAGAATCGATGAGCAAACGACCATCGACTCTCCTGCATCGAGCGTTGCTCCTTGCGGCAGTGTGAAATAGGAGTTCCAATCATCGTCGCGCACTTTCCATCCCGATAAATCGCGTGTTGTATTTCCAACGTTTCGTATTTCAAACCAATCGCCACTGTTGGCACTTGGAGCTGAAGCGTAGTTAATCTCACTGATTACAATTTCTTCTTCGCATGGTTCATAGGCGCTGCCTGGTGAACCGAGCATGCAACCTGCAAACCAATTTTCGGCGAGCGTTGCGTCGTTTGCACCTTCGCTGTATTCGAGTGTGCGTCCTCCACCATCAGCCACCATTGGCCAAGGCAGTGAGTCTAGATAATTGACTTCACGTACGATGGAATCGCGGTGGTCGAGCAAGCGAATCGTGCCGCCACTGGCGGGCAACGAGAAGTCAAAATTTCCAAGTACCAATTCTACATCGGGGTGTATAGCTTGAAACATTTCTAGATCGCGGGCGATAACCAGGTATTGATTGGGTGCTAAAACGGTGGCCGCAGGGAACTCAAAACGAGGCGTGTTTACTTCGTTGGATATGGACCAACCGGTTAGGTTTACAGAACCATTTCCTGAGTTGCGCAGTTCAATCCAATCGCCGGCAGGTTGTGTTTCATCGTCGTTGTAGTTTATTTCACTGATATCAATTTTCGTTGGTTGAGCGATTCCCAAGAAATGTGCTGTGAAGACATCATCAGCAGAAAGGTTGATTATCATGCTATCGTTGTGCCATTGCGATTGCAGCAATGAGTCGCTCAGCCAGTAGTTGAACACGTAGCCGGGATTGGCAATAGCAGTGAGGGTAACCGGTGCGCCATTGAAGTAAATTCCACTCCAGGGTAATTCATCTGGAATGATGGTGTTGATTTGAATGTAGCCCGCTTCCGGTGGAGAAACAGCAAGTGTAATTTGTTGCTGCGATACGAAGGCAAATTGGTTTTGAATGTGATTTCGAACTTGCGCCCCTCTGCATGCAAGTTGTTCTCTGAATATAGAGTGGTTCTCATTGAACCATTGAATGTATCCTTCCACGTTATTGGGGTCTGCCCAACGTGCATAATAGGCCGGCATTTCCGGAAGGATAAGGTCGTAGTGATATTGTTCAATATCGAGCAAACGTTGAGCGCGGTAAGAGGTGTTTAGCAAATCGGCGAAACGATTTATGAAATGCAGTCGATAGTCTTGGTGCTGCATCATGTTGTACCATGGAGTAGTAAACGGATTGCCATTGGTGTTACCCATAAGCCACTCTATATGATTGGTTGAGCAGTCGGTCCAGGAATTGGGAGCTAAGCCAAGTTCAAGGTCTTGAAGTGCAAATCGCCATTTGTAATCGGTGGTATTCGAACGGTAGATTTTAATGTTGTTATAAGGCCAATCTACGTTGGCCATAAATGATTCACCGATGAAATAATCGGTGTAATTATCCAAGTCAAAATACTGACCAACATTTTCAACATACGACGGAGTTGTTGCATCCAATTGAGATATGGTGTTCCAGTCATCCCAATAGTGTTGTGCGTCACCTTCAACTGCTCGCAGCACACCGCCATAATAGTAGCTGAGCGAAAGAATATCCATATCATCTTTTTGGGCATTGTCTAGAATTTCGAATTTCTCAGCATTGAATTTTTCGCGCAATTCGTAGAGGCCATGGTACTGGCCATTTATATATACAGTAACAGGTCGCCATGCCGAGTTGTAATTGTTTGTTCCTTCGCTCATCATCCGAACTTGAGCGGCATCTTTGTAGGGAAGTGCTAAGTATTGATTACTTCCGTTACGCAGGTAGAAATCACTGTACTGATTGCGGTAGGGAATGGTAGGAATCACTTGGTGTTGCATAGGTGCTTCTCCAAAAATTCCATCGGTGAGTTTCAAGCGAAAGGAACGCTGAGGCTGCGAACGGCTGCCACCGGCTCCACCATCCATAATCATTCCTGTGTATTGCGACATCAACAATTGGTGCGCTTCTGTGGAATCGAAATATTCAACAAAGCCCGACTTAAGCCAATCGTTATATGGGTTGTCGAACATGCCTTCAGGGCCGTACAAGTTGTTGTTGTTTGTTGTTATGGATAGAATAGGAGTGACGTGATTCGCGCCAATGAAATAGGTGGCCACAGCAGCGTTTCCCGGTATTTGATTGGCTTCGAACACGCGCGCTTTTAGCGCGGTTGTGCTTTCAATAGTTATTGGCTCACCGATATATAGATTGGAATTACTCTGAGGTTCGCTTCCGTCTGTTGTATATCGAACGGTCGATTGTGGACCGTTCGGGTTCAGGATAGACACAACTTGAGTGCTCATGTAAAAGCCTGCATCAACCGTGAACGCCGGTTCTAGCGTGTAGCCATCGGCAGGCTCAGAGTTGTTGTTGGATGCTCCGGGTGTTGGAGCAGCAAAGAGAACGGTCAACTCAGCGCCATCCGGAAATAGGCCGCTGCTAGCGTTGAGCGATTGTAGGTCGATGGTGCATTCATGGGCCAATTCACCCGAGGGGTTATACAGATAGATCGTTTCGCCTGTTGCAGCGATTCGAAAATTTGTATGAAAGTAAGATCCGTTGGTATTGATGAACTCGCTGTTCAATTCGTCATCGTTCGTAGTTGTCAGTTGAATGCTTACATAGTCATAAAAAGAAGGATCAGTATAAGCCACATCAAATGCGAGTGAGTCGATGGTGCCGGGTGTTACACCTGCCGCCAGCAAATCGTCAGCGCGATAAATGGTTTGCATTCGAGCGCTGGAGTACCAATTGCCATAGGGAGCGGGATAACACGTGTTGCAGTTTTGAGTATTGTTTTCACCTACCACTACATCGTTTATTCTCAGCACAGGGCGGAAGTTCGAAACCTCACCGAATTGCGATCCGCACGCATAATCGCCGTTATCAACATAAGAAGAAACGGAGGCAATGTAATCGGTTGCTGTTTGATTAAAGATAGAGTTGGAGGTATACCCGCCCGACCAATAGGAGCAGGAGTTGAGGACTAAATTGGAAACACCATCCCATTCGAACGGTTGCTGTGCAACGTGGTTATTCCACCCGATTTGTGGTACGAAGGAGCTAGTGGTGTTGAATTCTATGGAAGGAGGAGAGGTAAAGCGATTTTTACCGCTACAAAAAATCACGATGTAATCGCCGGGTTGAAGAAGGTAGTTTGGAAAAACCCATTGCGCGCTGTTCGATGCATCGTCTGTAAGGCTGTACCCGGCTAAATCGATCGAAGTTGATCCTGAATTGTAGAGTTCAATCCAATCGTTGTATTCACCGTCTTCGTCGAGTATGGTGGAGGCGTTTTTATTACTCCCCTCGTTTATTACGATTTGTGCATTCATCATGCACTGCAATGAACCGATGATGAGAAGTAAAAAGATTTTAAATCGCATAGACGTAGTGGCATCGGCGCTTTAGGCTTAGCGCTGATTAAACAAATATAGTCGAAGAAGAAAGGCGCGATAGGATTGGTTGATTGACGTGCGTATTTTTGCGGCCCAAGGCCCCGTAGTTTAATGGATAGAATGGAGGATTCCGGTTCCTCAGATGGGGGTTCGAATCCCTTCGGGGTCACAAAGAGATAAGGCTGCCACATGGGCGGTCTTATTTTTTTAGGATGGGTTGTTTTTAATCTTTAATTTGCAATCGATTAACCAAAAGAAAGCATGCCACTTAACTCCGTATTCGGTTGGTTTATAAAAAAGCGAATACACCAAATCGACCTATTCATGAAGTACCCGGTCGAGGTGCAAGGGGAGTTGTTTCGCAATCTGATCGACGAGGCTGCGCTAACTCGGTTTGGTGTTGACCATGGTTTTTCGGCCATTCGTTCTGTCGAAGACTTCAAGAAGGCGGTGCCTATCCGCAATTATGAAGCGTTAAAACCCTACATTGAATTATTGCGAGAAGGTCAACAGAATATTTTGTGGCCTTCAAAGTTGAAATGGTTCGCAAAGAGCAGTGGCACAACCGATGCGAAAAGTAAATTTATTCCGGTCACTACCGAAGCCCTTGAACAATGCCATTACAAGGGCGGCAAGGATTTGTTGGCGCTATACTATAATCAAAAACCAGATGCGAAAGTATACAGTGGTAAGCATTTGGTGTTAGGTGGCTCATCGAAGATTAATCCTTTCAATGAAGAAGGTTACACGGGCGATTTGTCGGCCATCATCATACGCAATCTGCCGGTCTGGGTAGAGATTATGCGCGCGCCCTCACGTGACATTGCGCTGATGGATAACTGGGAGGAAAAAATCGAAATGATTGCACGCACCACCATGGATGAAGACATTCACATGATGGCCGGTGTTCCATCGTGGACACTTGTTTTGTTGAAGCGCATACTCGAGCTGAAGGGCACGGACAACATCATGGAGGTATGGCCCAACCTGGAATTGTTTTGGCACGGTGGTGTTAGTTTCAAACCCTACCGTGCCCAATTCAGCAAGCTCATACCTTCACTGCAAATGAACTACGTTGAGACTTACAACGCCTCGGAGGGTTTCTTTGGAATTCAAGACAGGTTGAACGCTGACGATATGCTGTTGATGCTGGATTACGGAATCTATTACGAGTTCATGCCGATGAGTGAATACGGCAAGGATCATCCGAAAACGGTAAGTCTCAAGGATGTTGAAGTAGGTCAAAACTATGCAATCATCATAAGTACCAATGGAGGCCTGTGGCGCTATTTGATAGGAGATACGGTCCGTTTCACATCCACCTTCCCGTTCCGTATTCAGGTGAGTGGGCGCACGCGTCATTACATCAATGCATTTGGTGAAGAGTTGATTGTAGACAATGCCGATGAGGCCATTCGATGTGCATGCATAGAGACGGATGCGTCGGTTGTAGATTACACTGCCGCACCGGTGTACATGTCAGAGAAGTCAAGTGGAGCGCATCAGTGGCTCATAGAGTTTGCGATGCCACCGAAAGACATGGATCGGTTTAAAGAGGTATTAGATCGAACACTGAAGTCGCTCAATACAGATTACGAAGCCAAACGAGCGTTCGATTTCATTTTGAAAGCACCGGTGATACGAGCTCTTCCGACCGACACATTCTACAATTGGTTACGCGACAAAAACAAGCTCGGTGGACAACACAAGGTACCACGCCTCTGTAACGATCGTCACTTCGTAGAGGAAATTCTGGAACAAATAGATCGACAGGTTCATAATTCCATGTCGATATGAGGATCATGCATTTCTTCGTTGCTTGTCTCTTTTTTTGTACCGGTAATTCCTATTCACAGCCAGTTTTTAAACTGCTTTCGGAGCAACCGGTTGATGCCAATCGAATGGTCGTCGATGAGTTGGGTAATGTGTATTTGATGAACACAACCGGCATTGAAAGACGCAATGCAGTGGGTAATGGAATCTTCCGTACATCCGAAATGCAGTGGGGGCAATTCAACCCAATCGATGTGACGGATCCGCTGCGTCCGTTTGTGCATTTTCCGTCTTCGGGTAAAGTCGTGTTCTTCGATAATACGCTCAGCGTGCAAGGCTCGCCGATTGATTTATTTGAGTTGGGTTACGACAATGTGGAACTCATGTGTGGTTCACGCGGCGACGGCTTTTGGCTTTGGGATGGACGTAATGCCGAGCTCACGCGCGTCAACAGAAGCTTTGCTGCAATGCAAGCTTCCGGCAACCTGAGCATTCTATTGAAAACAGAATTCCATCCGTTGGCAATGATGGAACGAGGAAGTTTCCTATTTGTATTGAACGACGATTACCAGTTACATGTGTTTGATATGTTCGGTGCTTGGAAGAAGAGTTTGCACTTAACAGCAGAGAGCACATGGGAGGCCGAATCGGGAAAACTATACGTTTTTCGCAAGGATGGATTGATGCAGATTATCGATACCAAAATGTGGCTTACGCAAGAGGTTAGTTTGCCGATTTCGGGTGGGATGTTTTCTTATCACAACGGTAGTCTTTACAGCCTGATGGAGAAGAATTTTCGAGTCTACGTTGCGGCTGAAAAGGGAAGAAACTAACAATTGCATCTAGGTCGACTGAATTGTTTTACTTTCGAAGCGTATTCTATTTACCTACAACAGATCATGCATATTGCTATCGCCGGAAATATTGGTTCAGGCAAAACAACTCTGACCACTTTACTTGCAAAACACTACAAGTGGCAACCTCATTTTGAAGAGGTAGACGACAATCCATACCTTATCGATTTTTACAAAGACATGCAGCGTTGGTCATTCAATCTGCAGGTATTCTTTTTGAAGAGTCGCTTCCGTCAAATCATGGAATTGAAGAAGAGCGGAAAGAAGATTGTGCAGGATCGCACCATCTACGAGGATGCTCAAATTTTCGCTCCCAATTTGCACGCCATGGGTTTGATGACCACACGCGATTTTGAAAACTACGTAGATCTCTTCAACGTGATGGATGAGTTCATCACTCCTCCCGATTTGCTCATCTTCTTGCGTGCATCTGTGCCTGCATTGGTCGACAACATCGGCAAGCGCGGCCGTGAATACGAAGAGGCTATTCGCCTTGACTATCTCACACGATTGAACGAGCGTTACGAGGCTTGGATCAGCACGTACAACAAAGGCAAAATGCTCGTTATCGATATCGACGATAACCGTTTCCACGAGAAGCCTGAAGACATGGGTAAAATCATCTCAGGTGTGGATGGCCAGCTGCATGGACTGTTTAAGTAGGGACTGAGTACTGAGTACTGGTTACTGAATAAAGGGCATAAGACTATAAACAAGAAAAGAGCGGTGATTCAAAGTGTATAGCTTGAAATCACCGCTCTTTTAGTATCTAGCACTCAGTCCCCAGTCCTCAGTATTATTTCTTCCCTTGCAAATTCACCGTCATGATCACTTCATTCTTGATCAAGTTGTCGCCGAGGTTGTCAAAGAATTTGTCTGAACCATAGCGAACATCAAACTGTGAACGGTCGAAAACAAATCCGCCGCCAACATTGATTCCTGATCCGTTTGGAGCAACTACCAATGTGCAGTTCAAGTCGTGAGTAATACCTTTAATGGTCAGCTTACCTGTTACATCATAGTTGATGGCATTCTTCTTAGTACCGGAAGTGATGCTGTACACAGCTTCACCAAACTTGCCTGCATCAAAGAAGTCGGCACTCTTCAAGTGACCTTCGATTTTTGTTTTCTCGTTACCGGTCAAATCGGTGTTGGTGAGCGTATTCATATCGATCACGATTTCACCACCTGTAATGGCTCCACCGGCGATGTTCACCGCACCACGTTTAACCAGAATAGTTCCCTGATGCTTTTTGCCAACGATGTTTTCGCCTCTCCAGGTGAATGAAGAAGTAGCAACATCAATCATGTAGTTGCCATCGGCTGCTGCTTTCAGATTAGTTGCATTGTCCGCACTCTGAATAGTCACCATCGACGTGTCGCTGATACCGCTCTTAAGAGCGAGCTTGCATCGCTGGTAGTTGGCTTCATAGACCGAGTCTTTGCGCAATTCCTTACACTTTGCATAGTCAGGGCTGTTCATGTCTTCAACTGTTGCACAATTGCAAGCGTCGAATTGAGTAAGCCCAGTCTTAGTTGATTCTCCGCATGATGCCATTAAAAAAGCAGCACCCAACGCGATAATAGAGGTTTTTACGAAGTTCATGTATTCAATTGTTTTTAGTGAGCAAGGGTGTCGGTTGAAGTCATTTGGTAAGTTGTATTGTCACTGGCTAAGTCCGAGCTGTCGGACTTCTTGTCTTTGCAGCAAGAGGCGCCTTCAGCATGTTCATTCGTACAATCCATTTTCTTACCATGAGCAGAGCCATTTGTTTTGCCATGTGCATGCTCACCCAAAAGCGGAGCGAGAGTCAAACCTACCAAGCACGTTAGCTTGATGAGAATGTTCATTGATGGACCTGAAGTGTCTTTGAATGGATCACCAACAGTGTCACCAACTACGGCTGCTTTGTGCGGCTCAGACTTCTTATAGAAAATTTCTTTTTTACCGTTTACTTCGATTTCAACGCCTTTCTCGAACGACTTCTTAGCGTTGTCCCATGCACCACCGGCGTTGTTTTGGAAGATAGCCCACAACACACCGCTTACGGTTACACCGGCCATGTAGGCTCCGAGAGCTTCAGCACCCATTACCAAACCGACGATGATTGGTGAAACGATAGTGATTACACCTGGAAGCATCATTTCACGCAATGCAGCACGCGTCGAGATTTCTACACACTTGCTGTATTCAGGTTTTCCTGTTCCCTCCATAATACCCGGAATTTCGCGGAACTGACGACGCACTTCGTTTACCATGTCCATGGCTGCTTTACCAACCGAGTTCATAGCAAGTGCAGAGAATACAACCGGGATCATACCACCTATGAATAATGCTGCAAGCACTTTGGCGTCGAAGATGTTGATACCGTTGATACCAGTGAATGTCACATACGCTGCGAAAAGAGCGAGCGCTGTGAGTGCTGCAGAAGCAATTGCGAAACCTTTACCGATAGCAGCAGTAGTGTTACCCACTGAATCGAGGATGTCTGTTTTCTCGCGCACGTCGGCAGGAAGTTCACTCATTTCAGCTACACCACCTGCGTTGTCGGCGATAGGACCGAAGGCATCAATCGCAAGCTGCATAGCAGTGTTGGCCATCATTGCCGAAGCAGCGATACCCACACCGTAGAAACCCGCTAAAGCATAAGCACCCCAAATTGCACCTGCGAACAGGATTACAGGCATTGCAGTTGAAAGCATACCCATACCCAAACCGGCGATGATGTTGGTTGCTGCACCCGTAGCTGATTTTTGAACGATACCCATCACCGGCTTTTTGCCAAGGCCTGTATAGAATTCAGTAATGTAAGAGATGGCAGCACCTACGAACATACCGATGAGTACTGCGAAGAAAACATTCTGCGATGTAGTAATAGTGGTGCTGAACTCGCCTGCGTTGAACACCTGGATGCTCATTTCAGCGGGTAAGCACATGTTGATGAGGAAGTAAGAAGCTACCAGGGAAATACCGATAGACAACCAGTTGCCTAGGTTGAGGGCGCCTTGCACCGCATTGATAGTAGCTTTATTGTTTTCCGATACACGCACGAAATAGCTTGAAATGATAGAGGCCAGAAGCCCCACTGCTGCAATCAACAACGGAAGGAAGATTGGACCCATACCATTGAAAGGAATCGACGCAAAAGAACCGTCATTGGCATTCATAAAGTCGCGGATCACGTAATTACCCAATACCATCGAGGCCAATACAGTAGCCACATAAGAACCGAACAAGTCTGCACCCATACCGGCCACGTCACCTACGTTATCACCTACGTTATCCGCAATCGTAGCAGGGTTGCGAGGATCGTCTTCCGGAATACCTGCTTCAACTTTACCTACAAGGTCAGCGCCTACGTCGGCAGCCTTGGTATAAATACCGCCACCTACGCGAGCGAAGAGGGCGATGCTCTCAGCACCAAGCGAGAAACCGGCAAGTACTTCCAGTACTTGTGTCATGGCTTCGACACCTCCGTTGGCAAATGAGCCTTGCATGAAGAACATGAAGAACAGGATGAAGAGCATGCTCAAACCAAGAACAGCCAAACCTGCTACGCCAAGGCCCATCACCGTGCCACCGGTAAAAGAAACTTTCAATGCTTTAGCCAATGACGTGCGCGCAGCTTCAGTGGTGCGCACGTTTGCTTTGGTTGCGATGCGCATACCGAAGAAACCTGCGAGCGCGCTGAACACGGCTCCAATTACGAATGCAATTACAATGAGCCAATGAGAAGTCTCAACCATCTGCGAAAGAACGCCAAGGGCTGTGCCTGCAATCACCACAAAAATGGCGAGGATTTTATACTCTGCCTTCAGGAACGCCATGGCTCCTTCTGCAATATAGCCGGCAATCTCTTTCATACGGTCGTTACCCGCATCTTGCTTGCTAACCCAGGCCGACTTAAAGGCCATAACGATAAGGCCCAAAACTCCGAGGGCCGGAACGATGTAAATCAAACTATCCATTGATGTGATATAATTGGTTTCGTGTTGGTTATAGAATGCCGATCGGGCATTCGGGGCGCGAATATAAGGGAAAATTGGATTTTGGGTACTGGTTACTGGGTGCCGAGTACCGAGTACCGAATACCCGAGGGTGCTGCTCAAAGACTTAGGGCAATCTGTACTCAGTATACAGTCCCCAGTCCTCAATAGAATGCAACCCCTACGTACGAATTTTCGTCATACTTTCACAACGACCTTAATACCTTAGCCTTATGAAATTAAATCTACTTTTTTCAGCTTTTATCCTGTTTTTTGTTTCCGGAATTGATGCCCAATGCACGATTACCGGTGCAATTAACCAGCTTCCGGTAACCTGTGCAGACCAGCAAATCACGTTCATGGGATACGTTACTTCTGATTGTGGTTTTGGTGGGGCATATAATTATACATGGTTGGCCTACACCGATGGAGGCAATGGAACGCAAACACCGATCAATGAATTAACTGTTTCGGGCAGTGCAATTTCGGGGACTACCTTTCCGCAGTATGTATTGCAACTTGAAGCCTATCCGTATGTTCAAGTTTGTTTGATGGTGAATTATATAGATGGTGATGGTATTCAGCAAGGTGAGGTTCTATTGTGCCAGTCGGCTATTAATTTTCCTCAACCGCTTGTGGTCACTGCCTCTGTAGGCAGCAATAATCGTGGACAGTCTACCTGCCTTGCACAATTCATGGCATCAGGTGGAACGGCTCCCTATACATACTTATTAAGTGACGGACAGATTCTTTCGCCTAACGAATGGACCTGTTTCGATGCAGCCGGAACGTATGTGCTGACCGCCATTGATGGCAATGGTTGTGAAGGAAGCACTGCTTTTTCTATTGTTTCATCCGAATCCACCAATTCGACTTGTGAAACGGCGCAACCCATGGAAAATGGCGAGGTGATACATGATACGCTATGCACTCTTACCCAGGAACCTTTGGCTTGCGGAGGTCTTAATTATTTTCAAAGCGGTTGGTATAGCTTTAACTCCGAGGCGTTCAGTCATGCCAACATAGCATTTTAC
>CAMAYP010000031.1 GCA_945862415.1 Chryseobacterium gleum
TGGCAATGTGCTCACTGATGGTGCGCAACGCATCGTGCGCATGGACGTTCGAGCGTTCTATTATCGGCAAAAAATCGCTCACCCAAAACTCTTTGCCCAATGATTTCGGTGCCGGTTGATTGAAAAAATCAAGGCTATTCAATTGCTGCAACAGCGATTCATTCAAGCTCCCTTGGCGCGACAGAGCACCATCTCGATCGTATGGCGCGCCGAGTTTTTCTGCGTAATGGTTGAGCGCCATGTTGCACAAGCCAATGTCGAACGCTTCCATGTGCAGCGATTCCTTCACCGATACGTTCGCAATTCCACCCAGATTCAAACACATTGGATAATTACCAAATAACCACAAATCGCCAACAGGCACCAGCGGTGCGCCTTGGCCACCATACGCTACGTCGGTGGTGCGGAAATCGGCAATTACATTCACTCCGGTGGCCGCGGCTATGTGCGCGGCGCTGCCAATCTGATGTGTCATGCCCAGCTGCGGTTGATGAAAAATGGTGTGCCCATGCGATGCAATAAAATCAACGTACTCAGAATGCTCTTGCATGAACTCCTTCACCCAAGCACCATGCAGCGCGCCGAGTTCCACATGCAATTGAGCCAGCTCCAAACCACTTAAGGTGTGTGCTGCGCGCAATCGATTGCGCCAACTAGTATCGTAAGAAATTGTAGTAGCCTCATGCAATTCAACATGCCAACGGTCATCGCGTTTGAATGTGCACCAGGCTATATCCAACCCGTCGAGCGAAGTTCCGCTCATCAGCCCGATAGCGCGATACTCGTGCGAATTACTCATGGCTTGCCATTGCGAATCACCGGTAGCAAAGCGCGAATAAGTACGGTGGTGTAGATAGCGTAAATGCCCATAATGGCCATTGCCAGCGCCTTCTTGCCCGGCAATTGCAGGAAGAAATAACCACCCACTATAATGGCCGACATAAACAGCTTCACCAACACCGAGGCATTCACGGAAGCAATGAAACGATGCGGCGATTTCGCGCTCGCCGAAGCAATCATCTGATAGAGAAAATATGTCACTACGCCGTAGAGCGGTATCAACACCCAAATAACATCAGGCATCGGTTTTTTGACCAAAAACAAAACAACGATTGCTATCACATATAACAGTACGGTAGCTATGGTGAGCGGAACTAAAAAAGCTTTTGTATTCATTTCGTGCAAATATCAGCGCTTGCGGAGTACATCGCGTATGACAATATAAACAGCCAAAACTACTCCCAGCAAAGAACAAATAAGAGTCATTACAGGCGTTTCAAATTGGAAGAATTGATCGAGTTTGATACCACCCCAAACGCCAAAAAAAATGGTGATGGCCATTTGCGAGGCCATCGAGGTATAGCGCAAAATTGAGCTGCCGTTGCCCTTAATGGGCTGCTGAGATGGATCCGTCGGCATGGCCTTCTTTTTTCATTTCCTTCACCTTCGCGCCCATGTTGCAGGCACCAGTGAATGATGAACCCGGCTCTACAGCCAACTTGTCGGTGAAGATATCGCCTTCAACCTTTGCGGTTCCCTTGAGCGAAAGCATCTGTTGCACATTCAACTTACCCTTCACCAACCCTTCGATCTCGGCATTCTGGCAATTCACTATGCCTTCTATGCGGCCGGCAGGACCAATCACCAAACGACCTTTCGTTGTAAGATTGCCTACAAATGAACCGTCAATTCGAATGTTGCTTTCGCAGCGGATCTCACCTTCAATGCTAGTGCCCTCTACAATGCGATTAATGCCCATATCGGGTACCTGCTCAGTGTGTTTTGCCATGGGTTTAGTGTTTTTCTGAAACATGGAATTGGGTGTAAGGCGGCGGCGTCAATAGTATCGAGCGAAAAAGTCGATATACAATTGGTAGTCCTTGCCTTTAAACAAAGCTATGTAATTCTGCTTGGATATCAAAAAAACATGATTGCCGTTCACATTCACCGCCGCAAGCCTTTCAGTGTCTCCTATGAAAGCATCGAAATACTGCTTTGCGTCTTCGGGTTTTTTGAATGATTTCACAAGCAGCATGTGATTGTCTTTATCAAGCAAATTATTCGTGACGCGCAGCTGCGACGAATTGAAGAACATCAAATTGAAATCGGCCACAGATGCTTTTGCCGCATTGATATCGCTGCCGCTTACGGGCATTATTACTGCCAGATAGTGCTCTGCATTCGCATCGAAAACATACGGACCATCGTCAAAACCCACTGAATCAGGATTGCCCGAGAGTTGCTGCAAAGAATCAGCCTGCAATTGATTCGCAGGCTGCAAAGGTCCCGATGTATTTATTTCATCACCCGCATTCAACACGCGTAAAAGCTGGTCTGCACGAGCTGCCTCTTCCGTTCCGGCACACTCTTGTACCAACTTGTTCAACTCATTCTGATAGTTCTCCTTGACTCCATAAGGTGCGTCTGAATATCCCACACAAATAGCTCGAAGCAACTTGTATTTGCAAAGCAGGCGATTCAATGGCTCTGCAGTTATTACGCTGTCACAGTAGGTCTTTGCTTTGCCATAGCTCCGTGAAGTGTAATAGCCATAGGCCACTTGATACGCTTCATTCTCTTTGGCCTTTTTCATGTCTTGAATATCCAAATACCCCGGATTGTCAACAAGCATAGCCCAATCGCTGCCCGGATATCGAGTCTTTATCTCATCGCCCCAATACTTCGAGTTACAGCTTTCACAAAAGGGATTTTTCACATAGCCCTTGGTTCCCTCCTTGGCCAACCAAGTTCTAAAAAGTTGGTAGTACGTTGTGGGATGATAACTGCTTTCGTCCATGTTGGCCAGCAATTCTTCCCACGTGCTGATGGCGTTGTCGTCGTCGTCGAGCTTCTCTTTGTAAACCACACCCGCATTGTAATAACCTTCTGCAGCGGCCTTTTTAATTTCCTTCATGTTGCCCTCGTTAGCGCAAGGAAGCGTGCCTTTCAACTCTTCTGCGCTCGGTGTCTTGTACTTGTCATTGGCGACGGTGCCACTGCTGTCTGCAACCGCCTCCTGCTCTGCAACTGCTTCTTCACCCGGACCGAAACTTTCCGCCAGCTTGGACTGTAAACGCCAGTAATCTTTCAACGGTCTATCGCCCCACTCATCCGCAAACGTGTTGAGCCCATTTTCCTTCAGCTCATCGTTATAACACCAAAAGGTGCCGCTTATACCCGATTCCTGTGCAGCCAGGCGGGCTTCTTCTGCCTTCCGCTCGTCTTCTATGCGCTGCTGTTCACTAGCATAGGCCATCTGCGATGCCATTGCCTTCACCTTCTTGTCGAGCTCTTCCGGACTTAGTGCGCACATGACATTGAGGCTATCATACAACCCTATTGCTTCCAGGTGACCCACCAACTCCGTGAGCGATTCAGCGCGGGCCTTAATCATGGCATATCGATCGTGCATTGCATCAATCTTGGTCAGGGTGCTATCGTAATAAAGCTGCGCCTGCGCGTACTGCCGCTCGTCGAAATACAAATCAGCCAAACGCAAAAAAGCTTTTGCTCGTTGCTTCGTGTTGGTTGTGTTCGACTCGATTGACTTCTGATAAAAGTTGATTGCGTCTTCTCTTCGCTGTTCTTCCCAAGCTATATCTCCGAGCGCATAGTAAATCTGGTCTGCGTAATCGGCGTTCTTTTCATCTTTCAACATCTTAAAAAGCTCCTTCTGAATCTCGCCCGAGCTGCCTCCGGTGCGGCTATACGAAAGCGCCTTGTTGATGCGTGCTTGAAACTCGAGTTCATAAGGAGCTCGCGAATGAACCACCGCCTCGTAATGCGTTATCGCATCGCTACTTCTATTCATCTGCTGATACAACTGCGCAAGTATGAAGTGTGGGCGGGCCCTGTCTCTTTTCTTATCAATAACCTTCAACCCTTTTTCCAATTCTGCTGCCGCCTTCTCCCATTTTTTTTGATGCACATAAACGTCGGCAAAGGCGAGGTAATATTCAGCTCGTTGTGACTTCGTGACCTCTTCATTATCCACGTCACTCTCCGCGCGAGTCAAGGCCTGGACAGCTTTGCCAAACTCCTTATCTTCAACATACGTCTTTGCTAACCAAGTATTGCTGCGAACAGAAGCCTGGGGCTTCTTAAACTTCCGATTTACATACTGGAAAATATCAGCAGCCTTATAATAACTCTGCTTGTAGAAATAGGCTTGGCCTATTACCATGTAATTGTCGTCAATCCACTTGTTGAACTCGGGATGCTTCTTGTCTTCATTCGAATCATCCTTAATGGTATGGCGACTGATAACCTTTTCACACTTCGCGATGGCCTTTTCCATGTCGGGGTAGAGTGCCTTTGCTTCCTCGGGCGTTCCGTATATGAAAATCGGCAGCAACTTGTCATAATCATCCTTGTGATTGGTCGCCAATGTATTGGCCCCTATTACAACCAGCTCGTTCGCATTGAAATACCCGTTGTAGTGACCGGTCATGTTATGAAACAGCCTATAAGCAGTTCCATCCTTCTTTGTGGAACAACCAACCAGCAGCAACACACATACAAACACCGAGAAAACACGGCTCCTCAAACGAATATTCACAAAGAGTAGATTTTATTGCCCGCTTCTAACAGGATTGCGTCAAAATTATTTCATTTTTGTGCGCAATTGTCCGCAAAGGCAAAGATTCGAAACAAAAAATGGTCGCTACTCCTCAACCCAAACGAAAAAAACTGCTGAAGAAGCTGAAAAGTCGCCTCCGGTTGACGGTGCTTAACGAATCCACTTTCGAAGAAAAACTCTCTTATTCTCTCACTCCTCTCAACTTGATTATCATGTTCGGGGGTATGCTCATCGTTTTCGGATCACTCATCTACCTGCTTGTTGCGTTTACTCCCTTAAAAAACTATGTAATACCTGACTACGCTTCTTCAGTTTACAGAGAGGAAGCGCGCATTGCCCGCATGCAAGCCGATTCGCTCTTCGATGAAGTAAGAAAAAACGATCGATACCTGAATGATTTGAAAATCATACTATCGGGAGGCACCCTCAGCAATACACAAGACTCAACCCAGTCCATGTCGTCCTCACCAAACCTTAATTATGACGTAAGTGAGTTGGACGAATCGATGCGGCAGAAAATTTCCGAGCAAGACCGATTCAGTATAGAATCAGTAGAGGAAACAGAAGATCGCAAAAAAGGATTAATTCTTTTCAAACCGGTCAACGGCACCATCTTCAGCGCTTTCAACCCCAAAGAAGGGCATTACGGAATCGACCTTGTAGCACCGAAAGATGACCCGGTGAAATCCGTTCTGGACGGCACTGTTATAGCGGCCTCCTTCACGGCCGACGACGGGAACATCATCTCTATCCAACACGCCAACAACCTCATTTCGGTGTATAAGCACAACTCCGTGCTGCTTCGTAAAGTGGGCGATATGGTAAAAGCAGGCGAGTCTATAGCCTTCATCGGCGACTCAGGTGAAAACAGCGAAGGACCTCACCTGCATTTCGAATTATGGGAAAACGGAGCGCCCGTAAACCCTACGCAATACCTATCGTTCGGTCAGGAAACAATTACTTCGTATTAAACTCATTCATGGTCCTGGCCAGGCCAATCAAACCAAATGAGAATACTGCTTTGCCTGCACGATCCATGTGATCTTTTAGGGTCTGCTTTTCTTCCGGGCTCCAAACACCCAGCACATAATCGACCTGCTGCCCTTTAGAAAACTCGGCACTTATACCGAAACGTAGCCTCGCATATTGGGTAGACTGCATTATCTCGTTGATGTGCTTTAGCCCGTTATGACCTCCATCGCTGCCCTGACCGCGCATCCGCAGCTTCCCATAAGGCAGCGCCAAATCATCGGTAATCACCAGTACATTTTCCAGGGAAACCTTCTCTTGTTGCATCCAGTAGCGCACAGCATTGCCGCTCAGATTCATATAGGTGCTTGGCTTCAACAAAATAAACGTGCGGCCCTTGTGCCTCAACTCGCACACATCACCGTATCGCTCTGTCTTAAAAAAAAGATTGGACGCCCCGGCAAGAGCGTCCAACACTTTAAATCCTATGTTGTGGCGAGTCTCTGCGTACTCACTGCCAATGTTTCCCAAACCTACGATAAGGAATTTCATGCAGCGAACTTAAGCCTCCAACGCCAAACGATTACTTCTTCTTGTCTGCGGCAGCAGCGGCAGCAGCATCGGCCATAGCTGCGCGTGTTACTTGAACAGATACAATAGCAGAGGCTTCAGCTTCCAACACTTTGCATCCGTCGATCTTGATTTCGCGAACGCGAATCATATCTCCAATCTTCATCGCTGAAATATCAACCTGAATTTCGTCTGGAATTGCTTCCGGCATTCCGCTGATACGCACCTTGCGGTAGTTGATAAGCAACTTACCACCACTGCGCACTCCTTCTGAAACACCCACGGTGCGAACAGGAAGGGTGGTCTTTACTTCTTTGCCCGGAATCAACTCCAACAAATCGATGTGCGTTACCAAGTCGGTAACCGGGTTTTGCTGCATTTCCTGAATGATAGTAGGGTAGGTCTTACCGCTCACTTCAATGTTGATCTGTAGGGTGTCAGGACGTGCGATAATCTTATCCCAGTCATTGCGTGATACGCTGAAAGGCATTTGTGCTGCTCCACCATAGATAACACCTGGGATGCGACCGTTTCTACGCAATTCCGCTGCGCCCTTTCTTCCTACGCTCTCTCTCGGAGAGCCGCTCAATGAGACTTGTTTCATGTATTTAAATTTTAATGATTTACGAAATAATAAAATTGCTGCTTATGCTGCGATTGTCTATAAGGTTCGTAAGCACACCGCCAAATAAGGGGGCGATACTCAACACCTTCACTTTTTCTTGCGGACGTCCTTCCTTCAATGGAATGCTGTTCGATACGATGATTTCCTGCAACACCGATTCCTGAATACGCTCGTAGGCCTGACCACTGAATACGGGGTGAGTACAAATTGCCCGCACCGACAGCGCGCCACTGTTCATCATAACCTCTGCTGCCTTGCAGAGCGTGCCCGCTGTGTCGCACATATCGTCTACGATCACTACGTTTTTTCCTTGCACATCACCAATCACGGTCATGCTTTCAACCTGATTGGCAACTTTGCGTTGCTTGTAGCAGATGGCCAAATCGCTTCCCAACAACTTCGCATAGGCATTGGCTCGCTTGGTGCCTCCGGTATCGGGAGCTGCAATGAGTAAATCAGGTATGTTCAAAGAATTCAGATACGGAACAAAAATGGTCGAAGCGTACAGGTGATCAACCGGCACCTCAAAAAAGGCTTGAATCTGCTCGGCGTGCAGATCCATCGTAATCACACGGTCAACACCGGCAGCAGTCAACAAATTGGCCACCAACTTGGCACCAATCGCCACACGTGGCTTATCCTTTCTGTCTTGACGGGCCATACCGAAATACGGTATAACTGCAACAATACGCTTGGCTGATGCCCGCTTGGCCGCATCAATCAAGAGTAGTAACTCCATTAAATTATCGCTTGGGGGAAAAGTGGACTGGATGATGATTACATCCATTCCGCGCACAGTCTCTTCTATTGAGGGTTGAAACTCGCCATCACTGAAGCGCTGAATAATTACATTGCCCAACTCAACCCCAAACTCCTTGGCAATACTTTCTCCTATGTACCTCGATGCCGAGCCGGCAAGTATTTTAACCATTGGATTCATAATGAGCTTCACTTTTTGGGGGTGCAAATATAGTCACAGCCATGGCATTGCTAAGCTTCCCGTCTAAAAATAACATGCCCGCATACGGCATCGTATGCGGGCATATTTATTCTGAAATCTCTTATGGTAAAAACGTGAACTGGAACAAACCCTGGTTTAAGCTAACGCTTGCGCTAGGCGCAGCCGGATCCACGGCCACAAGTGTTCCTTGGAATGCTCCGCGGAAGAAACGATAGAACCCGATAGGCTTGTTGCAACCATTCGTTACATCGGCTACTGTAATTGTAAGCTCCTTGTACTTCACCATGGTGAAGGTACACTCGCCGCCGGGCAATGCCGAAGAGTAAGTAAACCCTAAATCGTCCGTCCAAACGATGCTGTATTCTGTTGGGTCTGTAAACGGAATCGGAAACTCCAAGGGCGCACCTAAACTACCAGCCCAACCAAGCCCAGGCTGTGTTACGACCAAAGTAAGGCTACCCAATGGAACCGGCGGCGCATCTGTATCTGTGTCATAAGCCGGCTCGAGTGTGTATGTCAATGTACCTGTAACGTCGTCGTAGGAAGGCTGATTGAACTCGCTTAGCGGAGTCTTAAAGGTCGTTGACCCTATCTTAAAGCTAAACAGCGTATCGCAATCCGGACAAGAATTTCCACCACAATCAACATAGAACTCTACACCATCCTGAATGCCGTTACCACAGTTACCGGTTGAACAGCAAGGGTCACAATCTGGACCACCGCAATCAATGCCGGTCTCGCTGCCGTTGAAAATCAAATCGACGCATGTTGGGCAAAATTCACAGCCTCCGTATGGAGTTTCTCCTTCGTTCTCACAGTCGATATCATCTTCCAACCCATTCAGCAAACCATCGCCACACAATTGCTCGCATCCGCCGCAAACGCCGCCGCAATCGATGCCAATCTCATCACCATCTTGAACACCGTTGTCGCATGTTGGACAAATAGGGCACTCTCCACCGCAATCCAACCACGTTTCACCGCGCTCGGGTTCCCAAACACCGTTTGTACAATGGTCACATTCTTCGCAATTCGGACCACCGCAATCGATGTTTATTTCCCCGTTGTTGAGGACTCCGTCGTAACAATTATCCGGAATCTTATTGTCATCGTTCAGGCAGCTTGCCATAAAAAAAGAGCAGGCAAAAACCGCAAAAAACAAGAATACGAGCGAGCGCATTTTCATAGGTAAAACGTATTTAACAGGTTTCGAAGATATAAACACAAGTCTCATTCACCCAAACTTTGGTTGCATTCCATCCTATTCTTACCCCAACGCTCAGCCGAAGGGATTATTCCAGACGAGAATATTCAAGCATAATTATTCCGCTTTAATTGCGTAACTACGCAACATGGAAAAGACCTGGAAGCCTAAAAAAGATCCTGATCAAGCAATCGTTCAACTACTTCAAAACGAATTGTCGGTCAGTCAACGCATTGCTCACCTGCTTGTGCAACGCGATATAACGTCGTTCGAACAGGCGCGCAACTTCTTTCGGCCGGAGATTGAACACCTCCACGATCCCTTTCTCATGAAAGACATGGACCGCGCCGTGGAAAGGCTTTCTGTGGCACTTCACAAAAATGAAAACATCCTCGTGTACGGCGATTATGATGTGGATGGAACCACCGCTGTCTCTCTGGTATACAGCTTTCTTTCGAACCTCGGTGCTCCCTGCCATTTCTACATCCCCGACCGATATACCGAGGGCTATGGCTTTTCCATGCAAGGTGTTGATTATGCCAATGAAAAAAATTGCACCCTCATCATCACGCTCGACTGCGGTGTGCGCGATGCACAAAAGATTGATTACGCAAGCTCCCTGAACATCGACGTCATAGTGTGCGATCACCACAGACCTGCTGAAATTCCGAATGCAGCTGCAGTGCTCGACCCCAAAAGACCTGATTGTAGTTACCCCTACAAAGGATTGAGTGGAGCCGGCGTAGGGTTTAAGATGCTGCAAGGGTTGTGCATACAACAATCCATTGATACCGAATTGCTCTTCAGCTACCTTGACCTAGTGACCATCTCCATAGGCGCCGACATTGTTCCGCTTACCGGTGAAAATCGCATATTGGCGTATTTCGGCCTGCAACAACTTCAGCAATCACAGCGACCCGGGGTGGAAGCCATGCTCATGAAAGCCGGATTCAAAAAACCCCTGATTACCATTACGGATGTGGTGTTCATGCTGGCGCCCAGAATTAACGCGGCAGGCAGGATATTTTCTGGCAATGCTGCCGTCAAACTACTTCTATCATCCAACGATGAGGCGTTGGAGCTCAGCACTGCCATCGAAGAATACAACGCAACCCGAAAGGGACTCGACAAGGATATTACGGCCCATGCCAAAAGTAAAATCGAAGCAGACGCCTTTCAATTCAGTTCACTTTCGACGGTCGTTTACGACGAAAGCTGGCACAAAGGCGTGGTTGGTATTGTTGCGTCGCGACTGGTAGAAACCTACTACAAGCCGACGATTGTGCTGGTAAGCGATGGTGAAAAAATGGCGGGCAGCGCTCGTTCAATCGATGGTGTCGATTTATTCGATTGCCTAAACGAATGCGAAGAACACCTCATTCAATTCGGTGGTCATACCATGGCCGCAGGCCTGTCATTGAAAGCCGAAAAATTCGAGCACTTTCAAAATCGATTCGACGAGGTTGTCCGACAAAAACTGAATAATGTTCGCCCCGTTCCATGTATTCAATACGATTCGGAAATTAACTTCAGCGATATCAATGCTCGGTTTTTCAAGGTGCTGAAACAATTCGAGCCTTTCGGCCCGGAAAACCTAAGCCCACTATTCCTAGCGCGCAATGTGAAAAACGCTCGTTACACGCGAACAGTGGGAGAAACCAACAACCACTTGAAACTCCACGTTGAACAGGTTGGCTGCCCGGAAATCACCTTCGACGGTATCGGTTTCGATCTGGGGCATTGGTGCGAAAGGCTTAAAAACGATTGTGTGGTCGACCTACTTTTCTCGATAGAAGAAAACACCTGGAACAATAAAACATCCCTTCAACTCTCCGTAAAAGACATCCGAGAATCCGGTTCAATATAACATGTTTCACCAAGCGAATTTGTCGACCTTTGCAACCCATCTCAATATCCATGTCAAACGATAATCGCACTGAAATAGCATCTCTTGGTGAGTTCGGCCTCATACACCACCTCACCGATAATATCCTTCTTCAAAACAAAACATCCATCAAAGGCGTGGGCGATGACGCCGCAATTTTAAGCGCCCCTGAAAATGAAAAATGTCTGGTGTCAACAGACATGCTGGTTGAGGGTGTTCACTTCGACTTGTCGTATGTTCCGCTTAAACACCTCGGCTACAAAAGCGTGGCTGTCAACCTGAGCGACATATGCGCAATGAATGCCGTGCCTCAGCAAATTGTAGTTGGATTGGCACTCAGCAACCGGTTTTCATTGGAGGCGGTGGATGAGTTGTATGCCGGCATGCTCATGGCCTGCAATCATTACGGTGTTGACTTGGTAGGTGGCGACACCACCAGCAGCCGCAGCGGGTTGGTAATTTCAATCACCGCTATTGGTTATGAAGCGGAAGAAAATATTGTGACACGCTCCGGTGCGCGCGAAAACGATCTACTGGTTGTTACGGGCGACTTGGGTGGCGCTTATATGGGCCTGCAGGTTTTGGAGCGCGAAAAGTCTGTTTTTCAAGCCGCTCCCGGCGCACAACCGCAACTGGAGGGCTACGACTACATCTTGGAACGCCAGCTAAAACCCGAGGCAAGGCGCGACGTTCACGGGCTACTGCAGTCGCTGGGCGTTCGTCCAACGTCCATGATAGATATCTCCGATGGACTTGCCTCCGAAATAAAACACCTCGCCGAAAACAGCGCCGTGGGTTTTGACTTGTACGAAGAGAAAATACCTGTTTCTCCGAAAACAATTGAGGCTGCGAAAGAATTCAACCTCGATTTCACCACCTGCGCTCTCAACGGTGGCGAAGATTATGAACTGCTATTTACAATTAAACCCGCCGACTACGATAAAATCAAAGGCAACCCAAGCCTTACTGTAATTGGTCATGCTACAGCCGATATAATGGGATGCAGGCTTATTACACGCTCGGGCGAGGCAATCGTTCTTAGGGCGCAGGGCTGGAATGCGTTCAGTGAATAACCTTTTTTTTCATCCTGAATACGAAATCAGTATTTGAATCGTTCCTAGCGCGCCAAACACTTTATGAGAACCTCTCTACTCCTCCTTTTCATCATGGGCCCATTGGCCTTTGTTGCTCAGTATAGCATTGGAACATGGCGCGACCACTTCCCTTACAACAACTGCGTAGATGTTTGTGAGGCCGGAAATCTAATCTATGCCGCAACTCCCAACGCCGTCTTTTCTTTCACGCAATACACCGCAGAGATCAATCGATTCAACAAAACCAACGGGTTAAGCGATGTTGGCATCAGCGCGCTCAAATTCGATCCTGTTTCGCAGCTGGTGGTCGTGGGTTACTCCAATGGAAACATTGACCTTTTCAACGAAAACGGCGTCTACAATATTCCGTTTATAAAGGTCAGTACACTCATTGGCGACAAAACCATTTATGACATCTATCCCTACGACGAACGTATTTTTCTGTGCACCGGTTTTGGAATTGTGGTAATCGATGTGCCCAGAAAAGAAATCAAAGAAACGTATTTCATTGGTCAAACCGGAGAGCCGGTGCGTGTTCGTGACATTGCAATCATCAATGAAACAATTTATGCGGCAACAGAGCAGGGGTTGCGCAAAGCGGACGTAAACAACACCTTTCTTTCCAATTTCGAAAACTGGACTACCGTAGATTCACTACCCGGCTCCAACCCTCCCTCGCACATCGAGTTCTTCAACAACGAACTTGTCCTTGCAATACCCGGAGCTGCAAGCGATTCGGTTTGGAGCAAGCCGTTGGACGCCGAAATCTGGACGAATCGATTCCCGCTCGAAAATTTCCGCATCAACCGCCTCTGGAGCAACGGCGAATGGTTGTCCGTCTCCGGAAATTACACCTTGTGGTATTGTCATAATAACTTCGATTCTCCAACGCCGCTACTTTGGCTATTGGGGCGCCAACCATTCGCAACCAACACCATCATCGACTTCAATGGTTTCGCTTGGGTTGCCGACAAAAACATGGGTCTCATTTTATCCAAAAACTCATTTGGTGTCGAAGATTACCCCTTTGGACCCAAAGGTCCAAACTCCGACGATTGCCGCCGCATTACCGCATACAACAACAATGTGTGGATTGCTCACGGCGGGGTGCGTGCCGATTGGGGAAACAACTTCAATACCGACGGAGTGTCGGCCTTTATCGATGATCAATGGGTCACGATTTCATCGGATACCTCACAGAGCGCTGGCCAGCATTTCAACAATTCCAACCAATACGTCATGGACATTATGGACTATGCCGTTGACCCAATCGACAATACAATCGCGTATGCGGCTTCATGGGAGGAGGGGTTGCTGAAAGTAGATGCAGCTAACAAAAGGTTGATACCCGCAAACGGCACAGCCACAACAGGGCCCGATTCTGACGGAACAACGCCTGGGTACTTGAGAACCGCAGTAGGCGGGGTTGCGTACTCTGATGAAGGTGTTTTATGGTGCACCAACGGCTACACCAAACGCGCTTTGCACGCACTCGACCGCGAAGGCAACTTCTATGATTACAACTTCGGCTCTGTAATCAGCGACAACGAAAAAGTTGCAGACCTGCTCATTTCCAACGACGGTTACATTTGGGCAAACGTCATCAACAAGGGGCTGCTTGTATTCAACACGAACGGAACACTTGATGTGCTCTCCGACGATAACTTCAAGTTGCTTACCGACGTTGAGGGCAATGGAAAACTTGCTACGAATGATGTGTTGTGCATGGAGGAAGACCTCGATGGAGAAGTGTGGGTGGGAACAGCAAGCGGTCTTTCCATTTTCTACAACCCTGCATCCATATTTGCTGAGGGCAACTTCGACTCCGAACAAATTCTCATTCAACAAGACGACAACACGCAGATACTTCTCGAAACAGAAGCCATCAACTGCATTGAAATTGACGGCAGCAACCGCAAGTGGATTGGCACCAAAAACAGCGGCGCATATCTTTTCAGCGACGATGGGCTCCGTGAAATCTATCACTTCACCGAAGAAAACAGCCCATTGCCCTCCAACACAGTTTACGACATTGCCATCAATCACTCCAACGGAGAAGTCTTTTTCGCTACTGAAAACGGCGTGGTTGGGTTCTTCTCTACAGCAACGAACTTCGATAATGAAATGTCGAATGTGCGTGTATTTCCCAACCCGGTTCGCCCTGAATATGATGGAAACATCACCATCGACGGATTGGCCTACAATACCAGCGTGAAGATTACCGATATTCAAGGGAATATTCTGTTCGAAACAGAAAGCGAGGGCGGACGCGCAGTTTGGAATGGCATTCTTTCCGATGGCACACGCCCGGCAACGGGTGTTTATCTCATCTACGTTTCCACGCAAACGGGAACAGCCGATGAAGTTCGCAAGCTGACTTTCATACGCTAATTCTGCATCATTTTATTCAGCGAGTTGTCATGCGTATTTTTGCATCCTCTTAAGCCGTTCCGATTATCATTTCGGAAGGCATGTGAAACATGAGTGATCAACTCAAGCACGAGTGCGGAATCGCACTCCTTCGACTGAAGAAGCCTCTTCAGTTCTACGCCGAGAAATACGGAACTGCATTTTACGGCCTGAACAAAATGTATTTGTTGATGGAAAAGCAGCACAACCGCGGACAAGACGGAGCCGGTATTGCCAACATCAAAATCGATATGCCACCGGGCAAACGTTACATAAGCCGCGTGCGCAGCAACGATCCACAACCCATCCGGGAGCTTTTCTCACAGGTGATGTCGCGCTTCGAAGAATTGGAACGCACCCGCCCCGACAAACTCAGTGACACGCAGTACTTGAAAGAAAACTATGCCTTCACCGGTGAGCTTTTCTTAGGGCACCTTCGCTATGGAACATACGGCGGCAACAGCATTGAAAACTGCCATCCCTTTTTGCGAGAAAACAACTGGATGACAAGAAACCTGGTGGTTGCCGGTAACTTCAACCTAACCAACGTCGATGAACTCTTTCAATTACTCATCGACCTGGGGCAGCACCCCAAACAAAAAGCCGATACCGTTACCGTAATGGAAAAAATCGGCCACTTCCTCGACGAAGAAAATCAGCAACTATTCGCGCGCTTCAAACAAGAGGGATACGACAACAAAAAAATAACTGCTCTAATTTCCGAACATATTGATGTACAACGTGTCCTAACTCGCGCCACCCGCGACTTTGACGGTGGGTTTGCAATGGCAGGGCTTATAGGCCATGGCGATGCGTTCGTATTGCGCGACCCTTCCGGAATTCGACCGGCCTACTGGTATGAGAACGATGAGGTTGCTGTGGTTACTTCTGAACGACCACCTATTCAGGCGGCTTTCAACGCGCCTCTCAACGAAATTCATGAGCTGCTTCCCGGACATGCATTTGTAATCAAAAAAAACGGAGTTTCCAGTGTAAAACCGATTATTGAGCCCCGTGAGAAAAAATCGTGCTCGTTCGAACGCATTTATTTCTCACGCGGAAACGACGAGGCGATTTACAAAGAGCGTCAAGCTCTTGGGCGAAACGTTGTTCCACAAATCTTGCATGCCGTAAACTACGACCTCGACAATACCGTTTTTTCCTTCATCCCAAATACGGCTGAAACGGCGTTCTACGGCATGATGAAAGCGCTCGAAGACCACCTCAACGACGTTAAGATTAGAGACATTAAAGCGCTCGGCGACAACCCGCCTATTGAAGCAATCGAACAGATTATTCGCAAGCGCGCTCGCCTCGAAAAAATTGCCATTAAAGATGTCAAGTTGCGCACCTTCATTACGCAAGACAGCGCGCGCGATGAAATGGTGGCTCATGTGTACGACACAACACACGGCGCTGTCAAAAGAAATGTCGACACACTAGTTGTCATCGACGACTCCATCGTTCGTGGCACCACATTAAAAAAATCGATTATCAAAATGCTGGATCGACTCGGTCCGAAAAAGATAATCATCGTTTCGTCCGCTCCTCAAATTCGCTATCCCGATTGTTACGGAATTGATATGGCCAAGCTTGGCGACTTCATTGCGTTTCAAGCAACAATTGCCCTCCACAAAGAAGCCGGAACATACGAGTCGATTACCGCGGCGGTGCTTCAAAAATGCCATGCCATGGACATGCTTCCAAAAGCAGAGCAATACAACTGTGTGAAAGAAATTTTCGATGCATTCACACCAGAGCAAATAGCCGGCAAAGTGGCTCAATTGGTTACTCCCGAAAACACACAAGCAAAGGTGGAGGTCATTTTCCAGTCTGTTGAAGGCCTGCACGCAGCATGCCCCCTGCATACCGGCGATTGGTATTTCACAGGAAACTATCCAACACCCGGAGGTCACCGAGTAGTGAACCGAGCTTTCATCAATTACATGGAGGGCAGAAACGAACGCGCATACTAAACGCGCTTATATACAGGCACCGTGCTGCATGGTTCGCCAGACATGATGCTGCGCACCACGGGCATAAGTTTCATTACCAAATGCGTGTAGGCGGATTGCGGAACAGGTAAGTTACTGCAGCCCTTTATGACGCATCGCTTATCGATATATTGCGATACATCCAACGCATCAATTACCGTTCTGAAAAGATGGATTTCCAATTCTTGCAATGTGCCATGCACAACGGTCGAAGCGTGCTCACTTAATGATGAGGCAACCAACATAAAAGCCCACGCAGGAATAATGGCATCAACCGAACAGTGCACAGCTACGTGTTTATCCTTGTATTGAGTCCAGTCGTGTGATTGAATCCAGGTTCGAAAATCCTTCTCGCGCAATGCAATACCTTGCCAGAGCTGTTCCGCCACATCAATCGATACGCGCTTTCCAGAAGGATACAACTCTTCCAAATCGATCGTCACCAATCCACTTGCCGCAACCTTATTAACGATTTCTTCCATGGTTCAACTTTACGCTCATGCCGTGCGACGCTCTTCGCGCGCTTCACGAAGCATTTCCTCTCCGGTCGAAACCATTGCAGCAACGTCGTAGTGGCATTCAGCATAGAGCTCATCTTGGGTGCCGTGTTCAACCAAACGATCGGGTATTCCCAACCTCTTCACTTGCGCGTGATATCCGTTATCGACCATAAATTCCAATACCGCACTGCCCATGCCCCCTTGCAAACAGCCGTCCTCAACGGTTATGACGTGTTTGAATTTGCCAAACACCTCGTGCAACAAAAGCTCGTCGAGGGGCTTCACAAATCGCATGTCATACAACGCGGCGCTAATACCTCTTTGTTCGAGTTGCTCACACGCTTCGAGAGCATTATTACCCATTGGGCCAATGCTCAATATAGCCATGTCTGAGCCCGAACGCACCTTGCGTCCTGTTCCGGGCTTGATGAGTTGAAAGGGCGTCTTCCACTCCGTCATCACACCGTTACCGCGTGGATATCGAATAGAGAATGGGCCATAATTCTCGTATTGAGCAGTGTACATCATGTTGCGCAGTTCGCTTTCATTCATCGGTGATGCCACAATCATGTTGGGAATCGAACGCATGTAGGCCAAGTCATATGCGCCATGGTGCGTGGGTCCGTCGGCACCAACCACTCCTCCGCGATCCAAACAAAACACAACATGCAAGTTCTGGAGCGCCACATCGTGCACTACCTGATCATATGCGCGCTGCATGAAAGAGCTATAGATGTTGCAGAAAGGAACCAAACCCTGTGTGGCCATACCTGCGCTAAACGTAACCGCATGCTGTTCTGCAATACCCACGTCGAATGCTCGCTCGGGCATTGCCTCCATCATGAATTTCAAGGAGCTTCCTGAAGGCATCGCCGGTGTTACACCCACGATTTTCTCATTCTTCTCCGCAAGTTCTATAATCGTATGGCCAAAAACGTCCTGATACAAGGGAGGTTGCGGCGACTTGGGCACAACCTTCACTATTTCTCCGGTTTCCTTG
Organism: Chryseobacterium gleum; assembly: GCA_945862415.1. Lineage (GTDB taxonomy): Bacteria > Bacteroidota > Bacteroidia > Flavobacteriales_D > Sanyastnellaceae > JAIBBG01. The sequence goes on from CAMAYP010000031.1 coordinate 17,791, forward strand.
TTGAACAACCCGGGAGCATGCCATTTGGTTGGGCTTCCCTTTTCGGCGGGCTCATAGCCCTTTCCTTTCATGGTTACGCAATGTAAAATCTTAGGTCCGGGAATGTCCTTCAAGTCTTGCATTACAGCGGCCATATGCTCTGCATCATGCCCGTCAATTGGGCCGAAGTAGCGCCAGTTCAACGCCTCAAAAAGATTGCTTTCCTTTACTAATGACGACTTCAACGACTCCGACACTTTGTGCACTATCTGCTGAGCGCTGCTTCCAAAAGTGGATAGCTTACCCAACAAGTTCCACACCTCGTCCTTCACCTTGTTGTAGGTGTGCGATGTAGTGATATCCGTAAGATATTCCTTCAGAGCGCCCACATTCGGGTCGATGCTCATGCAGTTGTCATTCAGAACAACCAAAATGTTCGCGTCGGCCATTCCTCCATGATTCAGTGCCTCAAAAGCCAATCCTGCCGTCATCGCCCCATCACCTATAACCGCAATTACGTGTCTGTCCGTTTCCTTTTTTACTTTCGAAGCAACTGCCATTCCGACGGCTGCGCTAATAGAGGTTGATGAGTGCCCTACTCCAAATGTGTCATACTCACTTTCGCTTCGCTTCGGAAACCCGCTTATGCCTTTGTATTTGCGATTTGTGTGAAACACATCGCGACGGCCTGTCAAAATCTTGTGACCATACGCCTGGTGGCCTACGTCCCAAATCAATTGATCATAGGGTGTGTTAAAAACGTAGTGCAACGCAACAGTCATCTCAACCACTCCGAGGCTGGCACCGAAATGGCCGCCCTTTTCACTCACAATATCTATTATGTATTGGCGCAATTCCTTTGACAATTGCGGAAGTTGGTCGGGCTTTAAAAGCCTGCGCACATCTTCTGGTGTATTTAGTTGGGCCAACAAAGGCCCCGGAACGTAGGGATTGCTCATATTCATTGGGCCTTCATCTGGTAGACAGAGGCAAATGGTATAACAAGGTGTTTAGTAGAAAGTTCGCTAAGATACCCGTGCAATCACCAATCTACAAGGTCGATTCAGATTTTCGCGGAGTAATTTCACATGACTTGTGATTTTCGAATACGTCGGAAGCAGAGCTCATTGAGTCAACGAGCACTTTCTCTTGCAATGAATATCCGGAAAGAAGGCGTATGCAGCCGAATTCGTGTTACTTCGAGTTCACCAACTGAAGAATACTTTCAAATATCTCACGGCCATCGGTATTCTCGAGTTCAAAATCAGAGGCTCGCTCCGGGTGTGGCATCATACCGAACACATTGCGCTGCTTGTTGCATATACCCGCGATGTTCAACATGGCGCCGTTCGGATTTGACTCCTCCGTGGTCTCGCCATCGAGATTGCAGTATCGAAATAGAATTTGATCGTTCTGAATAATCTCCTTGCGCTCATCATCGCCCGCGAAAAACTTACCTTCACCATGGGCAATTGGAACCTTGTAGGCCTTTTCAAAATCAAGCCCTCTGGTTGGCAATGCTGTTTTGGAAACAGGCTTCAGATAAACATTCTTGCAAATAAACTTGCGGCTGTCGTTGTGCAAGAGCGCTCCAGGCAGCAGCTTCGCTTCGCATAGAATCTGAAATCCGTTGCAAATTCCCATTACGTATCCGCCCCTGTTGGCGTGTGCAATCACTTCGTTCATGATAGGCGAGAAACGAGCAATTGCTCCGCTTCGCAAATAATCGCCATATGAAAAACCTCCAGGAAGAAACACAAAATCGGCTCCCTGCAAATCGGTGTCCTTGTGCCAAAGCTTCACCACATCCTGATGCAACACATCGCGCAAGGTGTACACTAAGTCTTCATCACAATTACTGCCGGGGAAAACAACAACGCCAAATTTCATAGGTCCGATTTTGGGCCAAAAATACAACGGGGGGTCTTTTTTACCGCAGAGTCGCAGAGGAATAACAAGAGTGTTTTTCCTAAGAGGAATTGCCTCTTGCTAAGACGTCGAAAAACGGTGATGTTATTCGAAGTTAAAAGCCAACAATCTCTTGACTTTTCTTTGCTCCATCGCGGTTAAATAAACCTCAGTGGCAAAAGACGCTAATGATCCAGACTTTTTTCCCATTTGCTCACGGCTACAGTTGCCACCGCGTTGCCTACGACATTGGTAGCGCTGCGCCCCATATCGAGCAAGTGGTCAACCCCTAACAACAACAACAAGCCAGCCTCCGGAATGCCGAAAGATGAGAGCGTTCCTGCAATTACCACAAGCGAAGCGCGCGGAACACCCGCAATTCCCTTGCTCGTTATCATGAGCACCAAAAGCATGGTTATCTGCTGATCAAAGCTCATGTGAATGCCATAGCTCTGCGCTATGAATAAACT
>CAMAYP010000032.1 GCA_945862415.1 Chryseobacterium gleum
ATTCCACCCTTCATTCCCTTCATCTGCTGCATCATCTGCATCATCTGCGTCTTGTTGGTCATCATCTTCATCATTTGCTTGGTTTGGTCAAACTGCTTCATGAGTCGATTTACCTCATCGAGTGATCGACCGGAACCTTTCGCTAGACGTGCCTTTCGTGAAGAATTGAGTAGGGTAGGATTAGAGCGTTCATTCGGGGTCATGCTTTGAATTATTGCCTCAATATGCTTGAAAGCGTCTTCGTTGATATCCACGTCTTTCATCGCCTTGCCAACACCGGGTATCATACCAATCAAGTCCTTCATGCTTCCCATCTTCTTGATTTGCCCTATTTGATCGAGGAAGTCATTAAAGTCGAACTGATCTTTCTTGATGCGCTTTTCCAAACGCTTGGCCTGCTCTTCGTCGAACTGTTCTTGAGCTCGCTCCACAAGCGATATCACGTCGCCCATGCCCAAAATTCGGCTGGCCATACGCTCCGGATAGAACACATCAAGAGCGTCCATCTTTTCACCTGTACCTACAAACTTGATGGGCTTGTTCACTTCGCTTTTGATGGAAAGTGCGGCTCCACCGCGCGTATCGCCATCAAGTTTGGTAAGCACAACACCGTCGAAATTCAAGCGCTCATTAAATGCACGTGCCGTATTAACCGCATCTTGACCGGTCATTGCATCGACTACGAATAATATCTCGCTCGGCTTAATTGCTTCCTTGACGTCTTGTATCTCGGCCATCATTTGCGCATCGATAGCGAGACGACCGGCAGTATCGACAATCATTACGTTGAAACCATTCTGCTTCGCATAATTCAACGCATTGGTTGCAATCGATACGGCATTCTTGTTTTCTCGTTCGGAATAAACTTCAACGCCAATGCTCTCTCCGACCACATGCAATTGATCGATCGCCGCCGGACGGTAAATATCACAGGCAACCAATAAGGGTTTCTTTCCCTTTTTGGTTTTCATTAAATTGGCAAGCTTACCGGAAAAGGTTGTTTTACCTGAACCTTGCACACCACTCATGAGAATAATTCCCGGATTGCCTTGGTAATTGATATCCGTCGCTGTTCCACCCATGAGTTCCTTCAACTCATCGTGTGTGATTTTTACTAGCAATTCTCCCGGTTTTACAGCAGTCAGCACTTGCTGTCCAAGTGCCTTTTCTTTTACGCGCTCCGTAAATTCTTTGGCTGTTTTATAGTTGACGTCAGCGTCGAGCAGAGCTCTGCGAACTTCTTTGAGCGTTTCAGCAACGTTGATTTCGGTGATTTTCCCTTCACCTTTCAACACCTTAAACGCTCTGTCAAATTTCTCGGTTAAATTTTCAAACATGACTTCATATCAAATGGATTGCAAAAATAGGTATTAGGTACCGAGTACAGATTGCTGAGTTCCGAACCTTGAAAATTTAAATCCGATAGACTTTCAAAACACTCTTTCCAAGTCAAAACTAACTTTTTACTCTACCTCATGACACGATACCAAATACCTCTCACCTATAACCTATAACCTATCACCTATTACCCCTTGCCCAATAAGAACATCACCGGCATTTTATTGATATCCGGTTTGCGCATTGTCCAATCCAGCACTGTCTTGGTATTGATGCGCTCGTTGTCGCAGGTTATATTAGACGCAATGCAGAGTTTAGTTTCCATTCTGCATGTTTGCAATACGTCTTCAAGCACTTGGTTGTTTCTATAAGGTGCATCCATGAAAATTTGAGTGATGCCCGAAAGCGCAAGCTGCTCCAGTTGCTTGATTTTTCGGGTGCGGTCGCTACGTTCACGAGGCAAATAACCGTTGAACGTAAACTGTTGGCCATTGAACCCGCTTGCCATAAGCGCGAGGAGAATAGAGGAGGGCCCAACCAGCGGGATCACTTTTATTCCTTGTTCATGAGCCAATGCTACCACATTGCTTCCTGGGTCTGCTACACAGGGCACGCCTGCTTCACTGATAAGCCCCATGTCGTGGCCTTGTAATAGAGGTTCAATGATTGAGCCCACTTCTTGTGAACGTGTATGCTCGTTCAACATTCGAAAGTCCAGTTCTTCCAACGGACGTGTTACACCCATATGGCGCAACAACCGGCGGGCACTTTTAATCTCCTCTGCGATGAAATGCTCCATGCGGGAAACTGTCGCTTCAAGAAGTTGCGTTGCGTATTTGTCAGTTCCACTTCCCAATGAATTGGGAATCAAATAAAGTGTGCCCGTCGTTTTTGCCATATGTATGCAATGTTACAAAACAATAAGAGCCGCAAAATGCGGCCCGTATAGATACACAGAAATTTATCTCATCCAGAAATGACAACTACTTGTCAGCTCCTAAATCATCGAAGTTAAAGTCAGCTTCGCGATTGAACCCATCCGAAGATGATTCCTCAGTTAGTTCATGTCCTGGCTTGCGATTGCTGTCAGCAGAGCGAAATTCTCCATTGCCTTGCAATTCGCGGATGTGATCAATAGCCTTTTTCAAACCTTCAGCAAAGCCGTCAAAATCTTCCTTGTACAAAAAGATTTTGTGCTTTTCATAGTGCACAGGTCCGTCGTTTTCATGGCCCACACGTTTGCTTTCTGTGATGGTCATGAATAGGTCATTGCCACGAGTCGCTTTTACATCAAAAAAATAGGTTCGCTTGCCTGCACGAACCGATGTTGAAAACACATCTTCTTTATAACCCTCATTCATAGGTAGTAGAGTTTATCTATTTGAGCCAATTATCCTTTGCAGCCAAATATAACACCAGTACACTTATGTGCAAAATTTTTATGTCAACAAGTAATGGCTATGAAAAAAAATCACTTCTATCAACGGACAACCGAGAAGAAACCGGTGAACTCTTGTGATTGCAAAAGCAAGTCCTTTACGGTGATGCGGTAATGATAGACACCGTTGGGAGCATAGTATTTCCCATCATCAATTTGGCCCGACCATGGCCGTTCCAAATCGTTGGAGTAATACATCAAATCGCCCCAACGATTGAAAATTTGCATTTCAAAAGCTCGAACCCCGGTAAATATGGGAAGCCAAAAGTCGTTGATGCCGTCGTCGTTCGGAGTGAAAGATGTAGGGGCATAAAAGGTAGATCCTTGGATAATCACCTCTCCGGTTGCCGATGCAATGCAACCTTCAGGGCTGGTTACATAATGCGTTACGGTTTGAACGCCGGATGCTGTCCAACTATACTCAAAGTCACACGAGGCCACTTCACCACCATCGCTCATAAAATATTGGCAGGTGCCTTCTTGATAGTTGCTGGTTATTTGCGACTCGGCTTCCGTTATGTCCATAACCTGTGGATCAATTGTGAAGCCAGGGTCCGGATTGGGGTAAACTATTACTGCATTCGGGAAAGTAATTGTAAGGCTGTCATAACAGCCTTCGTTGGTAAATGCCGTTGCAGTTATCGAATAGCTGCCAGGCATATCATAGGTCTGAACGGTAACCCCCTGAGATGAAACAAAGCCATTTCCGAAATCCCATAAATAGTTTACAGGCACTACCGACTCAGTCACAGCTATTACTTGCGCTATCAAACCGGGGCAACCGGTGGTGTTTTCAATTTGAAAGTCGGGGAGAATGCTAAGCGCTACTCCTACTGAATCACTGTAGGAATCAGAGCAGCCACTTTCCGAAATGGTTAAGGTAACCTCGTGATAGCCTGGCGAATCGAAGCTAATTGCAGTTGGATTGGCTTGCGTGCTTGAAGCCTGATTGGCACTAGGGCCAAACGTCCAACTATACTGCGGATTCAAGGTTGTAGCTCCATCGGCTTCGAAATCAAAGCTATTGTTGGATAAACATTGAGCCGCTTGTGGTTCGAAGAAGGGGGAAGGGTTTTCTGCGATGTCAAACGATACAGTAGCGGTATCGTTACATGAATTGGTTCCGGTTACAAAAAGACTCACATCGTAAGTTCCTCCGGTAACATACTCATAGCTCGGATTCTGAATGTCGCTAAGGTCTTCTGTTCCTAATCCGTCAAAATCCCATGTCAAGGATGTTGCATTCAAAGAATTGCTAGAGAAATCATACGTTAACCCGCTACAAAAAACCGTTTGAGGTTGTATGGAAGCGACTGCATCAGCGGCATTTAGAATGGTTTCTGTATCGGTACCGATACAGCCGTTTTCTTCAACCTGAACGGTAATTGTCCAGCTAGCGGCATTCGCCGGCAGTTCTACGTTAGCGGGATTATCATTGGTTGAACTGGCTGGGTTTGCTCCCGCACCGAAATTCCAACTGATATCAGCTAAAGTGGAATAACTTCCTGATACCGTAAAATCATACGTGTCGTTCAAATCAATGCACTCATAGGTGCCAACAGTGAGTGTTGGAACCACAGGGGGAAAAACGATGTATTCATTTTGAACCTGATCTTCACATGGCCAACCCGGATTGGCAGTCAAAGTAATAATGTATGTTCCGGGTTCCGGAAAGCTAAACGTTGGTTCAACCAAGTTACTCGTGTCCGCATCTGTGCCTGTTACACCAAAATCCCAATGATAAATTGTGTTGGTTGATGCTGTACTCGTGTTGTCGAACTGCACGGAAACCCCGCTGCACGATTCGTACGATGAATTTTCAAGCGTCGGAAAATTGGCCTGGCTCGATTCGCATTGGATAACCTTGTATTGAAAGTCGCGCGAGACCGTATTCACTAGAATTCCATTGCGGTATTCACTCACGCAAATGGTAATTACATATACTCCAAGTTGACTTGCTGTTCCGATAATGTATCCCGTTGCCGGATCAATTGAGAATGCAGGAGTGCTCGATATGGGGTTGGCGGCACTAAAGCCAGGGGCCCATTGCACTGAATTATAGGGTGGGCCATCGGGAGGGTTGGGCGCGGGTTGGTCGGCAGTCGCACCACCAAGCGGATTACAAAATGAATAGACTAGTTGGTCTCCATCAGGATCTACGGCTCCGTGGTCGAAAAAGAACTCCGAGTTCCTGCAAAGGGTAAGGGGCGGAAGGTCCGTAAAGCGGGCCGAGCTATTGTAGCCTCCAATATCTTCAACGTCGGGAATCGTTGTAGTAAGCGTCATCCCTTGCTGGTCTGAACCAAGATTGTCGATTCCATCAGCACGGCAGCAGCGTTGATACGCCAGCGTATAGCCACCACTTAAGTCGGGCAACGTTACAGTTGTAGAATAAATGGCTTCTTCAATGCACAACTGATCGGGGAGTAGATTGCAGGGGTTCTCAAGAACAGGTGGCAGGTCAGATACGATTGCGTCTCCTAAAGACAAACTTACTTCATCGTAAAAGTCACCTGTGGAAGTTTCAAAAATGCCGAGGGAGGCTTGTTCGTCGAAGGGAGTACTTGAATTTTCGCAGTCGCGATACACCACCATGGTAATGGTGTACTGGTTATTTCCCAGATAATCGTAATAGATTTCGCCGCCTACAATGTGCCCGGCATGCACTTCACATACACCCAGAAAAATAAGCAAAGCTATCCAATAGCTTTTAAGGGTATATGTGGTGAGTGTAGTCAATCGATGGTTACGGCTTATGCTTCAAAACAATTATTTTCTTGCATTCCTTGGGTTAGGTTGCTTGCGATTAGTAAACAACTGAAAATGAATAAAGGTTGCTTACCTCTTATTACATATTTCTTCTGTATTGCCCTCCTACCTCAAACATTGATTTTGTTAACTGTCCTAACGAACAGAATTTCACGGCCTCCATGAGTTCACTAAACATATTGCGATTTTGAATCGCAGCTTGCTGTAACTCTCTCAAAACGACTGGGCCGCGATCGGAAGCTGCTCGATGCAGGTTTGACAGCATCTCAATTTGATACTGTTTTTCTGTTTCCGTTGCTCGAATTACCTCTTTAGGCAAAATAGTGGGTGAACCTTTCGATGAAAGGAAGGTGTTTACACCAATGATGGGATATTCTCCTGTGTGCTTGAGCGTCTCATAATACAAACTCTCTTCTTGAATCTTGCTTCGCTGATACATGGTTTCCATGGCTCCAAGCACTCCGCCTCGCTCGGTAATGCGGTCAAACTCGCTCAATACGGCTTCTTCTACCAGATCTGTCAATTCTTCAATGATGAAAGAGCCTTGCAGTGGGTTCTCGTTCTTGGCAAGCCCCAACTCACGATTAATAATGAGCTGAATGGCCATGGCTCTGCGCACACTTTCCTCGGTTGGTGTTGTTATGGCTTCGTCATATGCATTGGTGTGCAGCGAGTTACAGTTATCGTAGATGGCGTAAAGCGCCTGCAAGGTCGTTCGAATGTCGTTGAAGTCAATTTCCTGAGCGTGCAATGAACGTCCGCTGGTCTGGATGTGGTACTTCAGCATCTGGGCGCGGGCATTTGCTCCGTACTTCTTTGCCAAGGCCTTCGACCAAATACGACGAGCCACACGGCCGATAACTGCATACTCAGGGTCGATGCCATTGCTAAAGAAGAACGATAAATTCGGGCCGAACTCATTGATGTCCATTCCTCGTGACAGGTAGTACTCCACATAGGTAAAGCCATTCGAAAGCGTAAAGGCGAGCTGTGTAATGGGGTTCGCTCCTGCCTCGGCTATGTGGTAACCGCTAATCGATACGGAATAGAAATTACGCACCTGACGTTCTATAAAGTATTCCTGAACGTCACCCATGAGTCGGAGCGCAAACTCAGTTGAAAAAATGCAGGTGTTCTGAGCCTGGTCTTCCTTCAAAATATCAGCCTGAACCGTTCCCCGAACTTGGCGTAGCGTGTCGTTTTTTATTGTTTCGTAAACCTCCTTCGGTAATACTTCATCGCCGGTTACACCCAAAAGCATTAATCCCAATCCGTCATTTCCTTCCGGCAATTCGCCTTGGTATCTAGGCCTGCTTACTCCTTGATTATCATATTTATTGATAAGCCTCTGCTCAATTAAATATTCAAGCTGATTTTCGCGGATATACTTCTCACAATTCTGGTCGATGGCAGCGTTCATGAAGAAGGCAAGTAACATGGGAGCGGGACCGTTGATGGTCATACTCACCGATGTTTTTGGATCGCATAGATCGAAACCGCTATACAGTTTTTTTGCATCGTCCAAACAACAAATGCTCACTCCGCTATTTCCGACTTTACCGTAAATGTCGGGACGGTGGTCGGGATCATTGCCGTATAAGGTGACACTATCAAAGGCTGTCGACAGGCGTTTAGCGGGCATGCCAAGACTCACGTAGTGGAATCGACGGTTGGTGCGCTCCGGCCCACCTTCGCCGGCAAACATGCGCGTTGGGTCTTCTCCTTCACGCTTAAACGGATATAGACCTGAAGTGTATGGGAACTCACCGGGTACATTCTCTTGCAACACCCAGCGAACGATGTCGCCCCAACTGCGATAAGAAGGAGTAACCACCTTCGGTATCATATTGTGCGACAGACTTTCCGTGTGAGTCTGAATAACGATTTTCTTATCGCGAACCTGAAAGCTGTACTCTGCATTTTTATACAAGGCCCGCTTCGCCTCCCAACTTTGAATGATCTCCCAATTGTGCGGGTCAAAATCGAGCTTTATGCGGTCAAATGTTGCTTTCAAGAGTTGGGAAGCAAGCTCTGCATCTTTATTGGCCCCCGTTTGTTCGAGCTCATTAATTGCTCCTTGAATGCGGTATAGCTTATCAGCAATGGCGGCTTGGTGGGTTGCCCAAGTATCGTATTTGCGATTGTTTTCACTGATTTCACTCAAGTAACGCGTGCGGTGTGGCGGAATGATGAAAATCTTCTCGCTCATTTCATCGGTAATCTTGAACGAAGAGGCTAGGGGAGCTCCCGTTTTTTCGACAAGCGTTGCAATAAGCTTCACGTACAAACGGTTCGTTCCCGGGTCGTTGAATTGGGAAGCAATGGTGCCTACAACCGGCAAACTATCGTCATCGGCTTCCCACAAATTATGATTGCGCTTGTATTGCTTCTTTACATCACGCAGCGCATCTAGAGATCCGCGCTTATCGAATTTGTTTATGGCCACTACATCGGCAAAATCAAGCATGTCGATTTTCTCCAGCTGTGTGGCCGCGCCAAATTCAGGCGTCATGATGTAGAGGGCCACATTGCTGTGGTCCATGATTTCCGTATCGCTTTGGCCAATGCCAGAAGTTTCCAGAATGATCAGGTCAAAACCGGCCACCTTGAGAATCGAAACAGCCTCTGCCACATGCTTGCTGAGTGCCAGGTTGCTCTGACGCGTAGCCAAGGAACGCATGTAAACTCGAGGATTCCGAATGGAATTCATACGAATGCGGTCGCCAAGCAAGGCTCCTCCGGTTTTGCGTTTAGACGGGTCAACCGAAATAATACCGATGTTCTTTTCAGGGAAATCGATCAGAAACCGACGCACCAATTCGTCAACCATGGACGATTTACCCGCGCCTCCTGTGCCGGTTATTCCAAGCACGGGTGTGTTGCATTCTTTCGCCTTTACGTCGATTTTTTCAATTTCTATTGCGTGCTTGTCCGGATAGTTCTCGGCTGCGGAAATCCATTGGGCGATTACCGTGTGGTTCGCAACCTTCAACTCTTCGATGGAATGATTCAAGTCGAACCCGGTTGGCACGTCACACTTTTGAACCAAATCATTGATCATGCCCTGAAGCCCCATCGCACGCCCATCGTCGGGATGGTAGATGCGAGTGATGCCATAGGCATGCAAATCTTCAATCTCTGAGGGAAGTATGGTTCCGCCGCCACCACCGAAAATGCGTATGTGCGATGCTCCCTTTTGGGCCAATAAATCCTTCATGTATTTGAAGTATTCGTTGTGCCCCCCCTGGTAAGAGGTCATGGCAATGGCTTGTGCATCTTCTTGAATGGCGCAATCAACCACTTCTTCGACACTTCTGTCGTGACCTAAGTGTATTACTTCACAGCCTGTGCTTTGAATAATGCGGCGCATGATGTTGATGGCAGCGTCATGCCCGTCAAACAGACTAGCTGCTGTAACGATGCGAATCTTATTGATGGGGGTGTAGGGAGTGCTAACGTTCATGATTGTAGATTGAATCAAGTGGCCGCGAATTTATTGGCTGAAGGCCATAAAGTGAGTAATAATTATCGAGAACTTTCCGTGTCTCGAGGTCTTACTTCGAGTGTCAGACCGCAGGTTTCGGACGCCCTTTCGGCCAATCTCAATCCGTTGTCCGTAAACGGCCAAACCAATGCAGCGCGAATCGGGTACGCGAGCTTCATTGCTTCAATGGCCTGCACGGTCAGCTTCAATGCAATACCTTGACTTCTGAATTCGGGCAATACAATGGCCGAGCACAGATAAACGACGTCGTTCGACGTTTCTTCCGCGGTGCGATCAAATAACTGTCGTTCATCGATGAGGCCTGCCATGAATTGGCTCATCAAATTCAGTGAAGTTGGAAATACTGAAACCCACGCATACGGACCATCTTCGTTGGATGCTTCTTGCAGGGTGTGAGGGCTTAAGGTTACCAATTTTTCAATGTCGCTCTCATTGAATCGAAGTTGGGTAGGATCGTTATCTGTATTGAAAACGGCCTCGATGAGGTCATACATTCGGGCTTCATTTGGACTCATACAACCCAAAACAATCCGCTTTTTGATCAGTTCGTTGTGTTAAGTTTTAAAGGGTTTCGAGGGCGTAAACGTGAACTTTGGTCATATTTGCAGCGTCTTTTAGCACATCACTATGAAGAGTTTATTCGAAGAGTCCGTCTACAACGAGGTCATTCAACGGTTGGCAAAACTGAAGTCGGAAACGCCTCGTCAATGGGGTAAGATGGACGCTACATTAATGGTTAAGCACTGCAACTTAGTTCTTTCGTCCTCCCTTGGGACAGCTCCTCGAAAACGAGCACTCATGAGCTTCCTCTTTCGAAAGATGGCCAAAAAACAATACGTTTATAAGTCGATTTACAAGAAGAATGGTTATACAGCCCCTGCGTTCATTGTAACATCCGCAAATGAACTAAATTCAGAAAAAACAAGCTTAATTCAGAGTATTGACCAGTTTAGAAAGGCGGGAGAAACGGCCTATGAAAACAGGTTACACGCATTTTTCGGTCGATTGACAGCTGAGGAGTGGGGTATGCTTCAATACAACCACCTGAATCATCACCTTACGCAATTCGGCTTGTAGAAATGAAGTCCAATCTTCGCGCTGCGGATAGTGTTATTCCGCATTCAGAATTGATTCTCCGCCCGGAAGGGAGTATTTACCACATCGGAATAAAGGCTGAACATATCGCGAAAAAGGTCATTATAGTGGGCGACCCTGAGCGTGTACCGAAAATCTCCATCTTATTTGACAAGATCACGCATCGGATTGAAAGTCGTGAGTTTATCATACATACGGGTGAATACAAGGGAAAAGCTATTACGGTTATTTCTTCAGGTATTGGAGTCGACAATATCGATATTGTGATGACTGAATTGGACGCTGCTGTGAACGTGGATTTTTCGACTCGACTCCCCAAACCCGAGCACACATGCTTGGAGATTGTGCGCATTGGGACGAGTGGTTGCATGCACTCCGATATTCAGGTAGGTAGTTTCGTTTCTTCGGCTTACTCTTTTGCACTCGATGGAGTGCCACAAACCTATGATGCCGTTCCATCTGAAGCAGAGTCAAAGCTGCAAACAGCCCTTGCTAATCAATTTTCCTGGCTGAAAGGCAATTCGGGCTTCTATGTAGCCCAGTGCGATGAAGATCTTCATCAGCGTATTTCATTTGATTGTATTCACGGTATTACCGCGACCGCAAACGGATTTTATGGGCCACAAGGACGTTCGGTTCGATTAAAATCAACCATGGAAAACCGCATTGATGAATATGCGCAGTTTCGATACAATAAGTTGAGAATTAACAACTTCGAAATGGAATCTGCCGGCATCTATGCCATGGCTTCTATGCTTGGCCACAAGGCTTTATCGGTCTGTGCCATTCTGGTGAACCGAGCAACCAAAGAATTCAACAGCGACTCATTGAGAAGTGTTGAAACCCTTATCAGGACTGTGTTGGAGCGATTTTGAAACATCCGTTGTGAAAAAGGTCGTGTAATGCGAATATTGGTAGGGTAGGTCTTCAGCTAGATTTGTGTTGCTACTGAAAACTGAAAAACAATCACCGATGTACAGCAACGAAGTTAATGCCCTGATTTCTCTTATTGAAGATCCGGATGAATCGATCTACAAGCAGGTTAGTTCCGAACTGAAAAACTATGGAGAGTCGATTATTCCTCAGTTAGAACAGTATTGGGAACTTCAAGATTTTGGTCCGTTGTTTCAGACTCGTTTAGAAGAGCTTATTTCGACCATACAATACGAGGGCGTTTATAATCGCTTGAAGGCCTGGAAAAACACCGAGGATAAGGACTTGCTTGAAGGAGCGCTCATCATAAACAAGTATCAATACCCTTCTTATGATGAGAGCGAACTGCGTAGATCCATTTCGAAAATCCGTCAGAGCATTTGGCTCGAATTAAACGACAATCTTACAGCTTTCGAGCAGATTCGAGTTTTCAATCACATGTTTTATACGCATCACGGCTTTAAGGGTAACAGGGAGAACTATCACCAGCCGCAGAATTCATTTTTGGCAGATCTGATATCGACCAAAACCGGAAATCCGTTGTCGTTGGGTCTGCTGTATACATATTTGGCCGGTAGTTTAGACTTGCCGGTTCAAGGTGTAAATCTTCCTAGTCACTTTATTCTTTGTTATCTGGATTTTTATCCTTTCGATGAAGAGTTGGGTATAATCAAAGACGAGGCTGAGGTTCTGTTTTACATCAATCCATTCAATGCTGGTGCAATTCTGCAAAAGGAGGAAATCGATGAGTTTCTGATAAAACAGAATTTACCTCAGGACGAACGGTTTTATCGTCCTTGTGCCAATATGGAGATGATAGCCCGAATGTTGAATAATCTCATTCATGCTTACATAGCTGCTAGCAACGACGATAAGGTTCGCGAACTGCGCGCCATGCAATCGCTGTTGCTGGAAAAAGAAGGTTGATTTAAGATGTAGGTGGATTTTAATGGGTAAGGAAAGGCGCTTTGAAGGAGGCGCCTTTTTAGTTGATCGTAACAGAGTGAAAGTGTGAATGAGTGAATGAGTGAAATGGCGATTCACCGATAACACATTAACTGACAACGAACTGCATAAACATTATTCTCATAATTTACATTATGTAAAGTAACATGGTTAAGCAGTGACATGGTGAAATAGTACTAACTGCAACCTACCATTTCACTACTTCACAATCTCACCATTTCACTAAAAAAAGAAACGGCAGCCATTTGGCCACCGTTCTCTATTATTCTATTCTCCTAGAATCCTACAATCCTTTCAACGCTTCTTCCATCTTTTTCTTTCCCTCCATATTGCCAACGCGTACATACGCTTCCTTCAGCGCATTGATAATGTCCTTATCTGTCGCTCGCTCGCCATATGCTGTTTCAAAGTAACCGATTGACTTGGCGAAGATCTTATTGGCATCTGCCACACAACCATCATACTTAGCCGCTTCACGTGGTGGAATTTTATCACACTCCTTGTATTTCTCTACACCTTGGTTGTAAATCGTTGCTCCGAGGTTAAACAACGCATCGAAATACGTTGGGTTGATCTCCAATGCCTTCAAATAAGCAGCCTCTTGCTCGGCCACTTTACCGAGTTTTTCATAGGTAACACCTAATACGAACCAAATCATTTCATTCTTCGGGTCTTGAGCTGTCAAATCCTTCAACAACCCCAACGCCTGATCGTATTTCTGGTCGGTCAGGTATACGTTTACCTCGGCACGCAGCAAATCGGCGTCTTTTGGATATTTCGCACGTGCATCAGACAATGTCTTAACTGCTTCTTCCTTCTTGCCCATTTTATTGTACAGCTCAACGATAGAACCATATACTTGTGGCACATTGTATCCGATTTTAGCACTTTCTTGATACCCGGCTAAGGCGTCTTCCATCTTTCCGCAGCGCTCTGCGCAGAACGCTCCATTATAAATGGCTGCGGAATCCACAATTCCGAAACGTGTGCTGATATCGCGCGCCGCACCGAAGTTGACTGATGCTCCGCAATAATCATTACCGGCATACTGTTTTCCTGCATTTTCCAAAACCAGCGCCTGAAGCGTGCTTAAACCCGTTGTGTTTTCTTGAATCCACTCTTTTTTCGTGTCAATCTCCATGGACTTGAAATAGGATTCCTTGCAAGTTTGAATTGCATTGGGAAACTGAGCCGACAATTCGGGTGAGCCTGCAATGCTTAGATAGATTTCTCCTCGATAGCGCCAGGTCTTCTCTTTGGTAACAGCCTTTGGGTCGTTAATCGCCTTTTCAATATACTCAGCTGCTTTAGCAAAATCGCCTTGCTTATTGGCGTTGTAAGCTGATGTTACATCAGCTTGAGCACTTGTTTGTAGAGCCATTGCAAGCCCTACTGAAATCATCAGGATTCTTTTCATGGTTGGTGGTTATATGTTTCATAGAGAAACGCCCGAAGTGAGCGTTTCTCGTGTATTCTAATTTTTGTGCCGTTTTTGTTTTTACCGCAGAGACGCAGAGAGAACAGAGAGGTAACTGATTTTACTCTTCGCCGCTCGGCTCGTCGTTTTCGGTTGTGTCTTCGCTTTCTTCTGTGCCGTCTGTTGGCATGTCTTCGTTTACTACCTCTGCTGTCGGGGTGTCATCATCCTCGTCTTTCAACACACTGCAAATCGCTGCAATCTCGTCTTTACCGCGAAGATTGATGAGCTTTACACCTTGGGTTGCACGACCAACAACACGCAATTCATCTACGCGCAAGCGGATCGTAATACCGCTCTTGTTGATAATCATAAAGTCGTAGTCATTGTCAACGCTCAGTATCGCTATTAAATTCCCGGTCTTTTCAGTAACGTTGATGGTCTTCACACCCTTACCTCCGCGATTGGTGATGCGGTAGTCTTCGAGCGCTGATCGTTTTCCAAACCCTTTTTCACTAACCACTAGGATGTCTGTGTTCGGGTTGTCGACGCATACCATGCCTATCACTTCATTATTCTCACCGTCAAGCGATACAGCCTTCACTCCTTGTGCGGTGCGACCTACGGCACGAACGGTCTTCTCGTTGAAACGAATGGCTTTTCCTTCACGAGTTCCCATGATAACTTCACAGTTACCGTTGGTGAGTTGGGCTGAAAGAAGTTCGTCTCCTTCCACAATCGTAATGGCATTGATACCGTTTGAACGCGGACGAGAATAAGCTTCTAACGAGGTTTTCTTGATAAGGCCTTGCTTGGTGCAAAGAATTACATAATTGCTCTTCACGTAATCCTCGTTCATCAAATCCTTCACAGGTATGTAAGCCAACAACTTGTCGTCTTGCTCTATTTGAATGAGGTTTTGAATAGCACGTCCTTTTGTGGTTTTTGCTCCTTCCGGCA
Organism: Chryseobacterium gleum; assembly: GCA_945862415.1. Taxonomy (GTDB): domain Bacteria; phylum Bacteroidota; class Bacteroidia; order Flavobacteriales_D; family Sanyastnellaceae; genus JAIBBG01. Next base: position 14,422 of record CAMAYP010000032.1, read on the forward strand.
ATTCAAAAACACGCATCCAGAAGCAACGTCCTTTCTGCGTGAATATGAGCAACCAGTCGTGGTTTGATGCCGTGAAAATGTGTTCTACGAAATCTTCCTGACGAGCCGTTGTGCCTTTTGCACCAACACCTCCCCTGCTCTGAGCTCGGTATTCTGCCAGATTCGTTCGCTTGATGTAGCCGGCGTGTGTGATGGTAATGGCCATCATCTCATCCGGAATCATATCTTCAATGTTCAGCTCAGCGCTGCTATACTCGATTTTTGATCGACGCTCATCGCCATATTTGGCAATCAATTCGTGCAATTCATCTTTGATGATGCCCATGCGAATTTCTTCGCTACCCAATATCTCGTTGTAACGGGCAATCATCTTCATCAACTCATCATATTCCTCGCGAATCTTATCGCGCTCTAAGCCCGTCAAACGCTGTAAACGCATGTCGAGTATGGCGCGCGATTGTATTTCATCCAACTGGAAGTTCGTCATAAGGCCTTCACGGGCAACCTCCGGGGTTTGACTGCCGCGAATGATCGCAATCACCTGGTCCAAATGATCCAACGCGATGAGTAAACCCTTCAAGATGTGCGCACGTTCTTGCGCTTTGCGCAAATCATACTGTGTTCTGCGTACCACCACTTCATGACGGTGATCCACAAAATGCACGATCATCTGCTTCAAGTTCAAAATCTCCGGACGCCCATTTACTAGGGCTACGTTATTTATTGAAAATGAGGTCTGTAGGGATGACTGCTTAAATAGATTGTTTAATACAACATTCGAAATGGCATCACGCTTTACTTCGTAAATGATGCGTACACCTTCGCGCGACGACTGGTCCTGAATATCGGAAATGCCTTCCAGTTTGCCTTCTTTGATGAGAGCATCCTGGCGCAATTGCATTTCTGCCTTGTTGACTTGATAGGGAATTTCTGTTACAACGATGCATTCGCGTCCGTCGATTTCTTCAATTTGATGCTTCGCACGAATTACAACACGTCCGCGACCGGTTTCATAAGCACTCTTAACACCTTCCACACCGTAAATCGTTCCGCCGGTTGGGAAGTCTGGAGCTTTGATGAACTTCATCAGTTCTTCAATCGTGACGTCGCGGTTGTCTATGTAGGATATTATACCTTGACAAACTTCAGTAAGGTTGTGAGGTGGCATGTTGGTAGCCATACCTACTGCAATTCCACTTACGCCATTAAGCAACAGGTTGGGAGCTTTAGCCGGCATAACCTTAGGCTCCTGAAGCGAATCATCGAAGTTGGGTTGAAAATCTACCGTTTCCTTATCAAGGTCTTCCAGCAATTCCTCGGCAATCTTGCGCAAGCGAGCCTCAGTGTAACGCATAGCAGCCGGTGGATCTCCATCCATGCTTCCATAGTTACCTTGACCATCTACCAGTGGATAGCGTAGCGTCCAGTCTTGGGCCATGCGTACCATGGTGTCGTACACTGCGCTATCGCCGTGCGGGTGATACTTACCCAACACTTCACCCACGATACGAGCAGACTTCTTGTATGGGCGGTTCGACATTACCCCTAGCTCCAACATTCCGAACAAAACCCTGCGGTGCACGGGCTTCATGCCGTCGCGCACATCCGGAAGTGCTCTGCTCACAATAACCGACATCGAATAGTCGATGTATGCGGTTTTCATTTCATCCTCAATGTTGATGGGAATTATCTTTTCGCCTTCTGCCATGATCTATTGATTTGACTTGGTTTTTGCTGATTTGTAACTAGGTAAGTCGCCTGTCTTCTGATGTTTCTTGCACCTTGAATTAAGGCCTGCGAAAATACGAAACGAACCTTCATTTTTTACGTGTGAGTTTTGAACAAAAAACTTCCTGTTGGCGCGCCTTCAGAGCTGTTTCAACGCCTATTTTTGCCCCATGCAAGAGCGCCATACGAACCTTCAGCGATACTTTGATGAACAAGCGGTCACAACACGAAAGTTTGTTGTCCCATACATCGAATCGTTTAAGCCTGTTACGAAAGGCACAAGAGTGCTTGAAATTGGCTGTGGTACGGGTGGAAACCTGGTTCCTTTTCTTGAGAAAGGATGCATTGTTACCGGCGTCGATATTTCGGCTACCAGCATTGAGCGCGCTTCCCTCCTGCTCGGAACTCGTGAAGGCCTGTCGCTAATTGCGGACGATGTGTACAATCGAACGGAGGCCGATGGTCAGTTCGATATCATCATCATGCGTGATGTTATTGAACACATTCATAATCAAGAGAAGTTTATGGGGTTTGTAAAGCGTTTTATGGCACCGGGCGCAATATTCTTTTTAGCCTTCCCACCTTGGCATAACCCGTTTGGCGGACACCAGCAAATAGCTGAAAACAAATTGCTCTCAAAGCTCCCCTATTACCACCTTCTTCCTGCTTTTTTGTATAAAGGGTTGCTGGCTCTCGGCGGCGAAAGCCGCAAGAAAATTGATGCCTTGATCGAAATTAAAGAAACCGGAATCAGTATCGAACGCTTTGAGCGTATTTGTCGCGCAGAGAATTTCACCATCGAGCGCAAATCGCTCTATTTCATCAACCCCAACTACGAGACTAAATTCGGCTTAAAACCACGAGTTCAGTGGCCGATCATTACTGCTATTCCATTTGTGCGGAATTTTCTCGTTACTGCCGGCTATTACCTGATAAGCCTGAAGTAAACGAACTACAACAACAGTGGCCTTCATGAACTTCTGTTCAATGCAATCACATGAATATTACAAATACGGTTTTATCGTTTTCAAAGCACGCATCCTTCATGAGTGCACTGTTGCTTTTTAGTGCGAATGCGCGCGCACAATGTGTTGTTATCAATGAAGTATTGATTAATGCGGCGGGCAATTGCGATGGTAACTGCGTGCCCAATACGGCTGAGTGGGTGGAACTTCACAATACATGCGCTTCTGCAATAAATATGGGGTGTTTTGTGCTTACCGACGGCGATTTTTCTGTGACCTTCCCTGCCGGTACGTCCATAGAACCCAATGGCTATCTGGTTGTCGGCTCCGACAATTCGGGAGTAACCGTAGATGTTAATCTATCAACCTGCAATTGCACCAGCGGGCCCGATGGAGAAATAGGTATTTACACCAATGGCAATGAGCAAATTGCATTGGCAAATGCGTCGGGTCAACTGATTGACGGTATTTACTGGGGAGCAGGTCAGTTTACACAAACGCCATCGTTCACAACCGACGCTCTGTTTGGTTGCAGCTCTCAAACCATTCAGCTCTCAGCGTTGAACAGTGTTTTTACCCAAGTTCCTTCGGCCGGTGATGGTCAAACTGTTTATCGAAGTTGCGCCGATTTCAACACCTGGCTTGCCGATGGATTGAACTACACTCCCGGAGAGGCAAATGGTGAATCTTCAGGTAACCCACCGATTATCACATCCTCGGACACAACTCCGTGCGTGGGCGAAACAGTTGTATTAACCGTTTCAGGAGCTACTGGCAATTTAGAATGGAACACCGGGGCATCGAGTTCCAGTATTTCGGTTAGTCAATCGGGTAATTATACGGTCAACATAATTGGTGCTGCCGGTTGCGGTTCCGCAGCTTCGTTCTCTGTCATTTTTCAGGCCGCTCCAACAGTCAATGCCGGTGAGGGCGGCATTGCAGATTGTGAAGAAGGCTTTCAGCTTGAAGGAACCACCAATGCTACATCATTCTATTGGGAACCTAGCCAAGGTCTCAGCAACTCGGAATCCTTGTCGACTATAGCTTCACCAACTGTTGCTACAAGCTATACGCTGCATGCTTTGTCTGGCGACTGCGAAACGACCTCATCGGTAGTCGTTGTGCCGGAATGCGGTGATCTTAAGGTGCCTAATATCTTCACTCCCAACAATGACGGAACGAATGATGTGTTCAAACCTGAGGGAAAAGGAGTGTCGCGATACGAACTACAAATTTTTGACCGCTGGGGAAATCTAGTATTCGAAACAAACCAATTTGCTACAGGCTGGAATGGGAAGTTGAACAATGAACCGGCAACGGAAGGCACCTATTATTTTTTGCTGATGGCCAAAGATGCCTTCGGTAATTCGCTCGTTGGCGATGATATCCTAGACGGGGAGTTAACACTCCTGCGATGAAGGTTTAATTGATACATGGTGAGTTTATAGAGTGCCACTGGCTTTGGCATATCAGTCCCTATCTAAAACCACAGGCGCATGTCGCACTTAGTACTTCGTAATTAGTACTTATTTTCGCGCCTCAACCGTTCAATTACAATGGCGCAAAACATAGAATTCAACAAGAACGAAGATAAAATGATGCAACTTGTAGGTGGCTTGCAACGCAAGCTCGACAAGGTGTATGAAGGTGGCGGCAAATCGCGCATAGCGAAAGAACACGACAAAGGCAAGATGACGGCGCGAGAGCGCATCGATTACCTGCTTGACGATGACGCACCTCGAATTGAGATTGGCGCCCTTGCTGCCGATGAAATGTATAAGGAGCACGGAGGCTGCCCGTCGGCGGGTGTAGTTGTCGTGATCGGATACGTTCGGAAAAAGCAATGCATCGTAGTCGCTAATGATGCAACGGTGAAAGCCGGTGCTTGGTTTCCGATGACTGGCAAAAAGAACCTGCGTGCTCAAGAAATCTCCATGGAAAACCGCTTGCCAATTATCTACCTAGTGGATAGTGCAGGTGTTTATCTACCCATGCAAGACGAGATCTTTCCGGATAAGGAACACTTCGGACGAATCTTTCGCAACAATGCCATCATGAGCAGCCGCGGTATTCCGCAAATAGCGGCCATCATGGGCAGCTGTGTTGCCGGAGGAGCTTACTTGCCCATTATGAGCGATGAGGCGATGATTGTGGACAAGACAGGGACAATTTTTCTTGCGGGTTCCTACTTGGTAAAAGCAGCCATTGGAGAGGACATAGACAACGAAACATTGGGTGGAGCCACTACACACAATGAGATTTCCGGGGTTACGGATTATAAAGCCAAAGACGACAAGGATGCGCTTAACCGCATCAAGAACATCATGGATAAAATGGGGCGTGTTTCGCCTTCAGCAGGATTCGATCGCGCGACCCCTGCCCCACCCCGTTTTTCAGCGAAAGAGTTTTACGGCATCATGCCCGATGACCGAGCAAAGCCCTACAATGTAATTGATATTATTGAACGGCTAGTCGACAATAGCGAGTTCGAAGAATATAAGCCCGATTACGGCAAGAGCATCCTATGTTGCACAGCCCGCATTGATGGCTGGGCGGTGGGTATTGTTGCCAATCAGCGTTTGATGGTGAAGAGCAAAAAAGACGGTATGCAAATCGGTGGAGTGATATACACCGACAGTGCCGATAAATCAGCGCGCTTCATCATGAACTGCAACCAGCGCAACATTCCGCTGGTGTTTTTGCAGGATGTTACCGGATTCATGGTGGGCTCACGGAGTGAACATGCAGGCATCATCAAGGACGGTGCAAAGATGGTAAACGCGCAGGCCAACAGTGTTGTTCCTAAGTTCACCATCATCACAGGCAATAGCTACGGTGCAGGCAATTATGCTATGTGTGGCAAGGCATATGACCCGCGTTTAATAGTAGGTTGGCCCACAGCACAAGTTGCTGTGATGGGCGGAGCTCAGGCGGCTAAAGTGCTTCTTCAAATTGAGGTCGCTTCGCTTAAAGCAAAAGGAGAAGAAATTACCAAAGAGCGTGAGGATGAGCTTTACAACAAGATTAAAGA
>CAMAYP010000033.1 GCA_945862415.1 Chryseobacterium gleum
CAAATCACAGTCATCTGTGCCGATTCCTGAGCTTACAGGATCGCAAGCGTTTAACGGATCAGTTCCGTTGTTCACCTCGTTGCCATCGGTAAAGCCGTCGTTGTCGGTGTCAGGGTTAGTATTGTCTGTTCCTGCGAGTTCTTCACCGGCGTTGTCAAGACCATCGTTATCACAATCGTTTGTAGCTAAAGCACCTGCATTTGGGTCGCATGAGTCTAGTGGGTTGCTGGCGGCGTCAATTTCAGCACCATCTAGTATGCTATCGCCATCTGTATCGTTGTTGGTTGGATCTGTTCCGTAGAATGTTTCCTCGTCGTTGTCCAGTCCATCTTCGTCACAATCGTTCGTGCCGACGGCAATAGCGCTTGGTGAACATGAGTCGAGTGGATTGCTGCCATTAAATACTTCGTCGCCATCAATAAATCCATCGTTATCGGTGTCAGGATTGTTGATGTCTGTTCCGGCCAATTCTTCGCCGGCGTTGTCTAAGTTGTCACCGTCACAATCGGCGGTCGGGCTGCCACCGAAGCTTGGGTCGCAAGGGTCAAGTGGGTTGGTTCCGAAGTTTACCTCATCTCCATCGTTAAGACCATCGTTGTCGGTATCGGCATTATTAGGGTCAGTACCCGCAATCGCTTCGTCATCATTGGTGAGACCGTCCAAATCGCAGTCGTCTGTTCCCAAACCTGAATTGATAGGATCGCAGAAATTGATTGGACTGGTACCGTTATCTACTTCGGTGCCATCTTCTATGCCATCACCATCGGTATCAGGATTGCTCGGATCAGTTCCTGCTCCGGTTTCTTCCTCTGTGGTAAGTCCGTCATTATCGCAGTCTGCTGTTGCATTGGCTGCTGTAGGATTAGGGTCGCATGAGTCGGTCGGGTTTGATCCGCCGTTTACTTCGTCTCCATCGTTGAGGCCGTCACCATCGGTATCTGGTATGGTAGGATCTGTGCCGTTAAAGGTTTCGTTGTCGTTATCAAGTCCGTCATTATCACAATCGGCGGTGCCAACTGCTGTTGCAAGCGGTGAGCAAGCATTCAGTGGGTCGCTGCCATTCAGTACTTCTTCGCCATCGATGAATCCGTCGCCATCTGTATCGGGGTTGGTGTTGTCTGTTCCTGCAAGTGCTTCACCGTTGTTGTCAAGATTGTCACCATCGCAATCGGCAGTGCCTACAGCACCAAAGTTCGGATCACAAGGGTCGAGCGGAATGGTGCCGTTATCAACCTCGGTTCCATCGTTAATGCCATCGCCATCGGTATCGGCGTTCGTGGGGTCAGTTCCTGCGAGTCCTTCTTCATCGAAGGTTAGACCGTCGTTATCACAATCATTGCTTCCCAATGCCGTTGGATTCGGGTCGCAAGGGTCGTTCGGGTTTGAACCGTTAGCAATCTCGTCATCGTTTGAAATGCCATCACCGTCAATGTCGTTGTTTGCAGTAGTAACACTGATTACGACCTGAGCGGTGTCGCATGCGAAGCCGTCGCAGGCTGCATATTCGAATGCGTCCAAACCTATGTAATCGGCATTTGGCAAATAGGTGTATTCGCCGTTGGCACTGAGGGTGAGCGTGCCGTTTGTGACATTTGTAGCCACACTGAAAGTAAGAACGTCACCGTCGATGTCTGTTGCTTCAGTTGCAACTGTCGCTGTATACGACGATTGGTTGTCAATCTCGAAGAAATCGTCGCTTGCTACAGGTGCATCGTTAATGGGATTAACCGTAATAGTAACGATTGCTGTGTCGCAATTTGAATTGATATCGCACGTGATGTAGCTTGCCTCATCGGTACCAAAGAAGTCGTCATTTGGCACATACGTAAACGAACCATCGCTGTTGAGTTGGAACGTTCCGTTTGTTGTGCCGGTAAACAGGGTAGATGTAATGGGGTCGCCATCAGCTTCTGTGTCGTTATCGAGCACATTGTCCGTAATCGTTGTGTCTTCGTCGCCTGTAAACGCATCATCATTGGCTACAGGTGCGCTAGGGGCAATGGTTACGTTGATGCTTATAGTTGCTTCGTTTGAAACCGCTCCGTCGTCATCGGCTATGGTGTAAGTTATAGAGTCAGTGCCGCTAAATCCGTTAGCAGGTGCGTAACTTACTTCGCCTGAAAGAGTGTCTACCGCCCAAGTGCCTGTGGCAGTAATCAATTCGGTTTGTTGGCCCGCTGTTGCCGGGTCAAGGTCGATGCTACCAATGTTGATGGTGCCGTCGGCGTCGGTATCGTTGGCCGTAATATTTGAGAGTGTCGTTGGAGTGTCGGCAGCGGTTGATCCGTTGTCATCGTTTGCGACAGGTGCGGCGTTCGGGCAAGGCAGCGATGATGAGATGTCTGTATGCAACACTGTGATTGTTTGGCCTGCCACATCACCCGGGGTAACTGCGAGCAGAACGGAATTCGATACGCCATTGCGAACAGGGAATTTCACACGTACATATGCTATTGAATCGGGGTTAACACCGCCGAAGTGAAGCACAGCATTGCCAAAGCCACCGTAGCCTTCACCGGCTGCTACGCTTGATAGGTAAGATATGCCATTAAATGCGCAGTCTATTAACTCAGCAGTCGCACCGTGAGCTATTGCTGATGCTCCATCGCCCAAATCCCAAAGGGCGTTTACTTTCAGGTAATTTGTGTTGTTGAGGTTGTTTTGCCAAAGCTGGTTGGCTCCATTGTCCATGCTTACATAGAGGTCAAGGTCACCATCATTGTCGTAGTCAACGAATGAAACTGCGTTGGCATCGCCTGCCGGATTGATACCGTAATTGGCTGGTGAGCTGGGACGTGAAAACTGCAGCGTAGCCGGGTTTTCATTGATAAACAGATAGCCTGACGTAAACACGTTGGCGAGATAAATATCGATGTCACCATCGTTGTCTACGTCACCTGCAGTAATACCATCGATGTTAGATGAATTCAGGTTAATGCCTGCAGAAGTTGCGGGTTCGCCCGTTGCTACAAGTGTTCCGTTGTCGTTTCGCCAAATTTGATTTGTGCCGTTGTCGGTCCAGAATAAATCGAGATCTCCATCATTGTCGAAGTCGGCCCAAAGCACGCCGCCTTTGTTGTTGTTAACCGCATTTTGATCGAAGTCATCCTCTGTAAATGTGCCATCACCGTTGTTGATGAATACGTCACCGGATGATTGACGGCGCATACATATATCTACATAACCGTCGCCATTGAAGTCGGCTGCGGCCGCATAGTCACCTGTTGTTCCTCCGGTCGGGAGCCCTGTTGCAGCGTTGTCGACTGCGCTGAATTGTCCTGAGCCATTGTTAGATAGTATATCGACTCCAAAACCATGGTCGTCTACTATCATATCGATGTCTCCATCATTGTCATAGTCAACCAGCACAATACCCTCGGCGTTAATACCGCCGCTGATTGAGGTGATGACCTGATTTGGATTTTGCGAAGATGTTCCAAAGCTATAGGCTGGAGTAGCTCCTGCACCTTGGTTCAACCATACTTCGATGCGATTGAAAGTGTTCACAATGAAGTCGGTGTTGCCGTCATTGTTGAAGTCACCTGCAACAGCTGCACGCTCCTTCACCGATGTACCTAGATCAAGCGCATGGGTGTCGGTCACATCCGTAAAGGTAGCTCCGGCATTCGAAAAGAATAGTCGGCTGCCGGCCGATGTGTTTTCCGTGTTGACCACCAAATCGAGGTAGCCATCGTCGTTGAAGTCGGCCCAGCAAGCACCGGCGTCTTTCGAACCGGTCGTTGCAAGTCCTGCCGAAGCAGCAACATTTGTAAACGATTGGGCGTAACCCGCGACGGCGGTTGCCAGGATGAGCATCCATGCTAAGAATGCATTGCGCAAAAAGGTTTTCATGTAGAAATACGCTTTAATTACTGAAGTTGGTTTTGGATTGTGTATTCGCTTTGAACGGAACACACATTGTCGTCCTCAAATCAACTAAATTTCAGAACTTTCTAATGCGCTTGAAAATGAATGTGCTAACAGCTATTTGTTTATTGAGCGGTTGAACTCGTAATCAATTCATTTTTCGAGAGATAGCCCCTAAAGCCTACTTTTGATGCATGATGAATCAAAAGGATGTATCGACCGAAATTACCATGGCCGGAGCACAGCGTATGGTAGATGAATGGATTGGTTCGGTTGGAGTGCGCTATTTCAACGAGTTAACGAACATGGCCATGCTCACGGAAGAGGTTGGCGAGGTTGCTCGCATCATTGCACGGCGATATGGCGAGCAAAGCGAGAAACCGTCGGACGCAGAAAAAGTGTTGGCCGATGAGTTGGCTGATGTACTCTTTGTGCTGATATGCCTAGCAAATCAGACGGGTGTCGACTTGGAAAGCGCTTTCAAAAAGAACTTGGAGAAAAAGTCCTTACGAGATGCAGAGCGTCATTTGAAGAATCCGAAATTGAACAATCAGTAATGTTCAAGTGAAGAATCGATGGTGTCAATCCAACCAATAATGCCGCCATCCAGCGAGGATACATTGTTGAAGCCCATTCGATTCAAGTGAGCAACTACGGCTTCGGATCGTCGACCTGATTTGCAGTGAATAATCACCGGCACATCGTTGTGAATTTCGGAGGTGCGTTGCACAATTTCACCCATCGGTATGTGCGTTCCACCAATACTGCAGGTGTCGACCTCATACTGTTCACGGATGTCTATCAATTGATGCGCAACTCCGTTTTTTTTCCAATCGGCTAATTGTTGCGGTGAAATGGCTTGCATAGTTTCCATTATGACTTAAATTTCTTTACGGTACTCTCAGGTAGAAAATCAAAAAAGGTGTCGCCTCGAAGACCCAATCGCAGGCATTCCAGCGGAATTACTTCGTTCTCTGCGATGTTGCCTAGGTTGACGTTGGCACCAAACTGTTTGATGAAGTAAACCTGTTGTGGCTTCTTGGGTGCTTCCCACAGAATATCTTCTGGGTTTACATTCTTGATGATTTTATTGATGAGCATTACGTGTGCCTGACCATTCGGACGATAAATTCCGACGGTGCCGCTTTCGCGAGCTTCTGCAATCACTTTCCATGAGCCGGCAGCGAGTTCATGCTGCATCATTTTAATCCAGCGTGCAGGTGAAATGAGGATGCCTTCTTCCTTTGAACCTACTTCCGAAAGCACTTTGTAGTTTTTTGCGAATTCAGTGATGACTTCACACTTTTTACCGTGGGCAATGCTCATGCTGCCATCTGAAATTTCAACCGTATCGAGGCCTAGACCATCGACATACTTTTTGTAATCATCCATTTGTCCGCGCACATAGAACGCTTCGAATAGGGTGCCCCCCACGTATACGCGCATGTTTGCATTCTGGTACAATTTCACTTTCTCCTTCACATTGGATGCAAAGGCCGAGGTGCCGAAACCTAGTTTTACGATATCAACTTGATCGCCCGCACTTTCTATGAGGTCGTCGGCTTGACGAAGGCTTAGGCCTTTGTCCATTACCATAGTCAATCCCGAATTGCGATTTTTCTTGGTTCGCTCGGGTATGTTTTTAAGTTTGAAATTCATGTAGTATTCAATAGAGGCGTGCAAATATGCAAAGATTTGCATAGGTCGCTCAGATTAATAAGGCAATTGCTTCGCTGTTGGGCTATTGAGCCATCTGCTTTCGCAACTCAATAAACAGCAAATTCTGCTTTATCTCCGGGAAATATTCTTCCAAATCGTTCAAGCCTTCCGGGTAGCGCATGGCCATCCGGAACAATAATTCTTCGGCATCGGAACTTTTGCCCGACTGAATGAGATAAGCGACTTGCCTGAATCCGATGTCATTGCTCTGAGGGCAGTGTTGCCATCCGGTTTGGATGATGCTTAGCGCGCGGTCAAAATCACCGCGATGGAAAAAAATGTCGGAGTAATCGAGCCACAAATCTTCGTTCTCTTGGAACTTGCCCATTAAGGACTCTGCTATCGCTTCGGCTTCGTCAAGTCGATTCAACTTTTTCAAAAACTCAATTTGAAATAAATAGTAGTCGGGATTTTCAGGTTCAATTTCTATTGCTCGCTCAATGAACGGCATGGCATCAAGCGTCTTATTCATCAAGTCCATAGTAATGCTGATACCCAAATAAGAGTCGGCATAATACTCATCAACCTGAATGCTCTTTCTGTAGTAAAAAAGTGCTTTATCGTATTGATTCAGTTTTTCGAAGCATTCGCCGATGTGACAGTATACAGGAGCTTGCGGCGGTTCGTAGGCGTATGTTTCTTCAAACACTTGAACCGCGTCCTGATATCGCTCCAATTTGAAGAGCGTATGAGCTTTGTTGTAGTAAGCGGGAGTGAAATCTTCTTGAATGGCCAGTGAATAATCGTAGCACTCCAGCGCGTCCTGATACTGTCCAATTTTTTGATATGCATTGGCCAGGTTATACCAAGCAGGAAATGAAAATGGAAACGATTCTAAAAATCGTTGGTAAAACTCAATCGCTTCTGCACTCTTCTCATTCATGTCGAATACATAGGCTAATTCGTAGAGCAGTACTTCGTTTTGCGGGCTGCGCTGAATGGCCTCTTGCAACGTTTCCTGTGCTTTGTCGAATCGTTGCATATTCTCAAACTCCAAGGCTATCTCAAGGTAAATGTCATCGGCAAATTCATTTGAACCGAGTGCCAAAGCTTTTTGCAGCAACTTGATCGATTTGGCGTGTTCACGTTGCTGGCTATAGATCGAGGCAAGTGTCAGCAACACTTCTTCGTTGGCTTCAATTTGTTCCAAACGCTTCAGCTGCTTCAGTGCTTGGGTTAGTTTACCCATGCCTGTGAGTATCTGCGATTCTCGAAGCATGAGGGTCATGTTGTCGGGAAACAAATTATATCCGTAATCGATTACTTTCAATGCATGTCTGAACTGGCCGTTTTCAGTGTAGTAGTCCACAATCTCTTCCAACTGATCCATATCGAAATAATAGGATTCATTGAGAGAAATCATCTTCTCAAACCGATGCACGAGATCAATCGTATTCCGATTGTCTTTGTTTTCTTCGTTCATCTGCATTGCCAATGGTTCAGTAATTAGTTACTTACAAATTTACGCATTGTAATGTCGTATAAAAAAATACGGGGTCGATTTTCTTCACGATGAAAATAAAGCGGCTTAATACTTTACGCTATAGTAGAGAATCTTGACCAATTCATTGTTGGTCATGATCATACCTTCCTCGTTCTGCCACCAACTCAACTCGTTGTACTCGATGGGTGCTGCGCCGTGAAAGTTGATTTGAATGCCCGCCTCTTCAAATTTGTCTTCAAACACCATGCGCACCCGACGCATGTGGAATGCACTTGAAATGACAGTGATTTTTTTAGCGTTGTTGCTTTTGCACCAAGCCAAAATTTCGTTCGACTCGTCCATGGTGCTGTGTGCAGAGGAAAGGGTGTCCACTTGATTAGCAGGAACACCTTGGTTGAGCATGAAATGGCGTGTCAACTCACTTTCGAGCATCATAGTGTCCAAGCACAATATTTGGTAGGGGTAATTACCTCCGGTAGCAATAAATTTTTGTTGTGGAAACTGTTTGAAAAGCTTGGTCGCAGCTATGCCTCTTTCATAACTATTGCCGCCGAGTACAAAACACATTTCGGTTTCCTGCGGAGCATCGGTTGCGTTGAGCCATTTACCTATTCCGCGGAATATGCTGTTCATCGACAGCAATAAAATGACACTCAGCAGGAGCAGTATGCTCACTACTTTAAACCACATTTTTGACCAAATTTTTTTCATGTTAGTTGAGTTGAATCCAGGGAGCGCAAAATTGCTCAAGATTTAGTTGGTTGTTACATTTATTGACCGACTCCAATGCGGCCTTGGCATTTTCCAAGCTCTTTTGTGACACTTCGAAGTTATAATTCCATTGGGTGTTTTGAAGCCATGCATGTGCCTCAGGCAGCGACATGTCGAATCGCTTACTCAATTGGATCGCACTGTGCACATCTTGTTTGAATGAAATACACTCACCGTTCATTATCTGTAATAGCTGTTTCACGGCGTCTTGTTTTTTGATCAGTGCTTCGTCACCAACGATAATCAAGAAGCTACTCCATGGGGCGCTAAACTCTCCAATGAGTTTTACTTCACCACTTAAAACATGTGGGCGAGTCATGAATTTCTCCCAGTAAAAAATATCGGCGCTTGATTCACGAAGTGCATTTACACCGCCATGCAAACTATTTACGACTTGAAACTGTGAAGGCTCTATTTTTTCGTGTCGTTCTGATGCATGTATCATGGACATCAAATGCGATCCTGAACCGAAACGCGAAATGGCTATTTGTCGATTATGAAAGGTGTCGGCGCCAGCAATGTTCGAGTTCGCGCCGGTATAGATACCCCAAACCAAAGGCGTTTCTATATACACTTTCGCGATGCGTGCTTGCAATCCTTCAGAGGCCGCAGCAATAAATCCTTCTGTCAATAGCACAGCTACATCCAATGATCCGTTGTTTATTGCTTGCGTCATTGCGCCTGTGCCGCCGGCATACATCGTCCACGACAAGTCAATGCCCTTGCTCGAAAACACATCACGCTCTGCAGCAAGCTGCCAGGGAAGGTTGAAGTGCTCAGGAACTCCTCCGACGCGTAGACTTTGTTCTGATTTCATTGCTGCTTTAATAAGTGCCTGCGCGTTTGCGTAGCAGCCATTCTGTGGAAAGTAGTATCAGAATAAGTACCGACAACCAGCGGAAGTTGATGAGCTCATCAAGCTGTTTGTTTTCGTACTGAACTGAAACAATTTCTTTCTTGTTGCGGATTTCATCAACGAGGGCCTGCATATTATCCGGATAGACCATTAGGCCATTGTTTTCCCGCGCAAATTGATTGAGCAACCGGTGATCGGCAATCGTATGAATAATTTCAAGTTGCAGCGGGCTCACGCTGAACTCTCCGCGTTCACTCACCACGTTGCCTTCGCTGCTTGCCTTCGCTTCGTAACTGTAATTACCTACCGGTAGTTTGCCTGCATTGAGCTGATACATGTCGCCCGATGCTGAGAATAGATAATTGAACTCCTTGCCTTCGTCGTTTTTAATCTTCATGGAAATTTCTCTCCCCGCTATGGACTCATAACTCGCATTGTATAGTTCGGCATCAAAAAGAACATCTTCGTTTTCTGCGAAGTCATTTTTTGCATTTACCCGAAATAAACTTTTGTCATCTTTTGACGCAAGGTATTGAACGCTCTTGGTGAGGAGTTCATTGAAGCTATCGTGCGATTCGCTTTGCTGATAGCCAGTGCTGCGCCAACGCCACATACCTTCTCCTAGAATAAATCCAAACTTGCTTTCGCGTATTTCATTGAAAGCGATGAGAGGCTTCGACGTTTTGATGGTTCCTACTTGTTGCACAATGGCGGTTTGAATGCCCGGGCTGAAGGAGAGGTCTCCAAAAGGAACTTGCAGAGGAGGCATCATGCGAACTAGTCCGGGAAAACCTGTCTCCCAGTTAAAAGTACTGAACGACTCTTGCATGCTGCCGCTGACATCGGTTGTGCTGTTGCGATAGTTTCCGAGTGATACGCCAAGATTCAGTGCGTTGAATGCAGTGAAATCGGTCGAGGCACCCCAAACAAACATTCCGGGAATTTTCTTTTCAATTGCTGTTGTAATGAGGCTCGCACCAAGTCCTCCCATGCCGGGCAACTGATGCCAAACAACCAAGCTGTAATCTAGAAAATTGCCATTGAATTCTTTGGCCAATTGCACATCTACATTGTAGCTCTCATTGTTGGCTATCGCTGCTCGAATGGCCTGCAAGTCGGGATGCGGAGCGTAAGCAAGAATGAGCACTTTCTGACGGCTGTCGAGAACATCAATAAACACTTCCTTGCTGTTGTTGGCATAGGTTATTTCATCGCTCAATCGGGTAATGGAAACGGTATACCGCTGCAGCCCAATTTCACCTGCTTCAAGCGTCAATGGAATTTTCTGAATACTGCGTTCGCCAGTGAATGAAATGGATTGTGAAAAGAGTACGGTTCCTTTTCTGGCTATGGTAAGCGCTACTGTTTCACCGATTGACTTGCGGCCTTCAATAGTTATTTCCATCGGAAAACGATTGCCCAAATAGGCCAAGCGATTGGCGGCCACATTCGCTATCAGTGCATCTTTATGAATCGTCGTATCGCCGAGCGCTATCGTGTATACTGGCACATTCAGTTTTTTATATGAATGCACAGGGTTGCTTCCTTTGTTGTAAAGGCCATCGCTGGCCATGATGACTGCTCCAAGGTTTCGACCACTGAAACGGGTGTAAACCTCTTCAAGAAAACGGGAGTAATCTGTCAGCTGTTCATCGAACTGCAGCGAGTCTATACCTTCTCTAACCTGTTCTCCGAAGGTGAAGGTGCGCACATCGTAGTCCTCGCCAAACGAGCTTGCCAATTGACTGAGCTGTGTTTTGTAATCGTTGTTGTAGTAGTTTGAATCGGCTCCAACAACCAGCGATTGCGAATTGTCTTGCGCGATAATTACAATGGGTTTTTCCACGTTGCGCTCAATGGTTTTGATGAGCGGCTTTAAGAGGAAGAGACACAGCAGTGTAACACAGGAGAAGCGCAAAATCCCCAATAAAGTGGCCAACGGTGTTCCGTAGGTGCGATTGAACCTGTCACGGAAATACAACGCGCCTGCATACACTATTCCTGCCAGTAGGCAGAAGAGTATGAGCCATGCAGGGGCTTGCGTTACAATCGACATTTGTTTGGGAAAATCTATAGTTTACATCAACATTCCACCGCAAACGTGCAGCGTTTGCCCGGTGATATATGCGCTCATATCGGAGGCCAAAAACAACGTTGCGTTTGCAACATCTTCCGTCGAACCACCGCGTTTGAGTGGTATTGCGTTTCTCCATTCCTGAACCGTCTTTTCGTCGAGTGCTCCGGTCATTTCTGTTTCGATAAAGCCGGGTGCAATCGCATTGCAGCGAATGTTGCGCGATCCCAATTCTGCGGCAACACTCTTTGTGAACCCGATTATGCCGGCCTTAGAAGCTGCATAATTTGCTTGTCCTGCATTTCCTTTCACGCCAACTACAGAGCTCATGTTTATAATGCTTCCGGCTTTTGCTTTCAGCATGGGCTTAATAACGGCTTTGGTTAAATTGAAAACAGACTTCAGGTTCACGCGCATCACTTCGTCCCACTGCTCTTCGCTCATGCGCATGAGCAACGTATCACGCGTGATACCGGCATTGTTCACCAAAATATCAACTGTTCCAAAATCGGCCACCACTTGGTCAATCAACGCTTGTGCGGCGTTGAAATCGGCTGCATCGCTTTTGTACCCTTTTGCTGTGCCTCCCATAGCAGCAAGCTCTACTTCGAGCGCTCGAGCTTTATCATCGCTGCTTGCGTAGGTAAATACTACCGTTGCACCTTGAGCAATAAATTTTTCGGCGATTCCTTTTCCGATACCGCGTGATGCGCCTGTGATGATGGCGATTTTACCTTCTAGGATTTTCATGGTAGGAGTTGAGTTTGTAAGGCGTCAAAATTAACACATGCGCGTCGACGCAGGCGTGAACGAGTTACTAATAAATTATGCTAATTCGAATCATTCGAGGTGACTAGGTGCAAAGAACGAATTTGATTCTTCGTCTTTCGAACCTCGTCCCTGTTTAAAGGTCGGCAGCTTCAGCAATGAGCTCGGCAACATCTTTTACCACAATGTCATTTTCTTTTTCGAAGTGCTTAACGCCGTCTGTCATCATGGTGTTGCAAAATGGGCAGCCGGCTGCTATTATTTCGGCTTTGGTTTCAAGTGCGTCTTCCGTACGTTCTACATTCACCTCTTTGTTGCCCGGTTCAGCTTCTTTGAACATTTGAGCACCACCGGCACCGCAGCATAAACCGTTGGCTTTGCTGCGTTTCATCTCAACCAATTCGGCATCGAGTTTTTCGATAAGCGCGCGAGGTGCTTCGTATTCTCCATTCCCTCTTCCCAGATAGCACGGGTCATGAAACGTGATTCGCTTGCCCTTGTAGCTGCCTCCTCCTTGCAATTGAATGCGGCCTTCCTGTATCAATTCATTGAGCAGTTGCGTATGATGCACTACTTCGTATGTGCCGCCCAGCGCGGGATATTCGTTCTTAAGTGTGTTGAAGCAATGCGGACAACCGGTTACGATTTTTTTCACTTCATATCCATTCAGTACTTGGATGTTTTGCATGGCCATCATTTGGAACAAAAACTCATTTCCGGCTCTCTTAGCTGGGTCACCTGTGCAGGTTTCCTCTTGCCCGAGTATGGCAAATGAAACATTGCAGTGCTGAAGGATGCGTGCAATGGCCTTGGTGATTTTTTTGGCGCGATCATCAAAACTTCCCGCACATCCCACCCAAAATAACACTTCAGGAGCCTCGCCTGCAGCAAGGCATTCAGCCATTGTTCTTACTTTTAATTCGGTCATTGTTCTCTATTTTTTTGAACGCGTTGCATCACGTCCCCATTGTCTGTTTGGGTGGACGCGCGGCTGCGCGTCCCTACCTCCATGAAATTCCAATACCTAATACCTAATACCTAATACCTAACACCTAACACCTATCACCTATCACCTATCACCTATCACCTAATACCTAATACCTAACGCCTTACACCTCATCCCTAAACACCTGTATCTTCATTTCCTTCTCCACCAAATCCGTGAACTTTCCTTCGTAGCGTGTGGCTCTTACCATGTGGTTGTCGATCCAATGATAGTTGCCTCCTCTTGGCTTCCCGAAAATGATTCCGTGATATCGAAAGCCATTTTTCTTTAACCAACGCTCAGTCACTTCACGATGCTCTTCTGTGCGTGAGGTGAAAAAGAAAATGATGTGCCCTTCTTCAAACCATGCGTTGCACGTTTTTAATGCATCCTGAAAAACTGCGGCATCTTCCATTCGCTCGGGTTCTTCGTTCGGTATGTCTTCACTAATTGTCCCATCAATGTCAATGAGAAAATTTTTCATTCCTTCGGGAAGCACCGGTGAGAGTCGCTTGCCGTCTTCGCTTACGTCTAATAATGTTGTCATGTCTGAAAAGAATTGAAATGGTTGTGTGTAAAACCCTGAGACTGCTCATCGTTTTTCGCTCGTTGAAAATCGATGCACATTGTTGAAGACTCATTGATTCACCAAGTTGCATTTCAGAATTTCTGATCAGTTATTTGTCCAGTTGGCGCGGTCTGCAGCACTCATTGCCCATGGCGCACCGTTGTTTTCTATGTTGTTAAACATCACCGTAATACTCTCCGGAGATTTACTTTCTTCCATGATTAAATATCGGCGCAGGTCCACGATAATTTCCAATGGATTGATGTTTATCGGGCATGCTTCAGTGCACGCATTGCACGTTGTGCAAGCCCACAATTCTTCTTCCGATATGTAGTCGCGTAAAAGTGTTTTTCCATCGTCCTTCCAAACACCGTTGTTGGCATCCATGCAACGTCCTACTTCTTCCAAGCGATCGCGCGTGTCCATCATAATCTTGCGTGGTGAAAGCAATTTGCCGGTTTGGTTTGCCGGACACTCCGACGTGCATCTTCCGCATTCGGTGCAACTGTAAGCATTCATCAAATTGACCCACGATAAATCTGCAACATCTTTCGCCCCAAAGCGCGTAGGAGTGCCGTCGGATGGCGGGGGAGGTATTGATGGGTCAAGCATCAACTTCACTTCATTCGTCACCGATTGCAAGTTGCCAAGCTCTCCGGCAGGCTGTAATTTCGAGAAGTACGTATTCGGAAACGCAAGTATGATGTGCAGGTGTTTGGAGTATGTCACATACACTATGAAGGCGAGAATACCGATGATGTGAAACCACCAGCAACCGCGCTCAATGAGTATGAGCCCGTCGCTTGAAAAATTTTGCAACAGGGGTGTAAGCTGCTGAGAAACGGGAAAGCTGCCTGCTTCCACGTAATGCTCAGTACCGCGCGATTGGAGTATCACATCGCATGCGTTCATAGTCAGAAACGCTGACATCAACAACACTTCAGCAATGAGAATTAGGTTGGCATCTGTGCGCGGCCAGGAGGTCATTTCGCGCATCCAAAAACGCTTAATGCGCATCACATTGCGGCGTGCAAGAAATACAACACACGCGACCAATACAAGTAGTGCAAGGATTTCGAAACTCGCTATGAGAAAGTCGTAAAAACCACCGAGGAAAGAAAACAAACGATGATGACCGGTAATCCCGTCCAACACGATTTCCAATAATTCAATATTGATGATGATGAATCCGGCATACAGAATAAGGTGCATAACGGCGGCCAACGGGCGGGTAAACATTTTTCCCTGGCCCAATGCCACGCGTGCCATTGTCGCCCATCGCTCGCTGCTTGATCCCGTTGTCTGTGTATCGCGGCCAAGCAATATGTTGCGTTTCACAAATGCAAAGCGCTTGTAAGCAAAATAAGATGAGACGATAAGAAGCAGTATAAACAGGATTTGCGCTATCATAAATTGATTCCGATTCTATTCAACAAAATAAAAATTAGGCGTGCATAAAGGCTTCATTCCCTGCAAACAAAGGGCGTTCAACCATGAATGCGTTAACTTTTTTGCCAATCTCACGCAAGCGCTCAGATTGGTTGGCATTCATCAGTGCATCGTCAATAAGCGAGGCAATCGTTTCCATATCGGTTTCAACTAAGCCGCGTGTCGTGATTGCAGGCGTACCGATGCGAATACCACTGGTCACCATCGGTGACTTATCGTCGAATGGAACCATGTTTTTATTTACAGTAATGTGAGCTTGAATCAATGCGGCATCGGCTTCTTTTCCGGAAAGTCCTTTGTTGCGCAAATCCATCAGGAAACAGTGATTGTCGGTGCCGCCGCTCACAATCTGGTAACCTCTGGTTTGCAATGCGCCGCTCAAGGCACTCGCATTGCGAATTACTTGCTCTCCATACGTTTTGAAATCGGGGAGTAATGCTTCTCCGAATGCCACAGCCTTGGCGGCAATAACATGCTCCAGTGGGCCTCCTTGCATGCCGGGAAATACACCGCTGTCGAGTAGTGACGACATCATGCGCAATTCACCCTTTGGAGTTTTGATACCCATCGGATTCTCAAAATCATTCCCCATCATGATCACACCACCACGCGGTCCACGCAGTGTTTTATGCGTTGTTGTCGTAATGATATGGCAATGTTGTAGCGGGTTGTTGAGCAGTCCTTTGGCGATAAGCCCTGAAGGATGCGAAATATCGGCCAGCAGAATTGCCCCTACTTCGTCAGCTATTGCTCGGAAGCGTGCATAATCCCAATCACGGCTGTATGCTGATCCACCGCAAATAAGCATGCTTGGTTTTTCGCGCTTGGCTATTTCAGCCACGTTGTCCATGTTGATGAGCCCGGTTTCCTTATCGACACCATAGAAGGTTGCGCGATACAGTTTGCCGGAATAGTTCACAGGTGATCCGTGCGTAAGGTGCCCGCCTTGCGAGAGGTCCAACCCGAGTATAGTGTCGCCTGGTTTCAAACAAGCTAACATAACGGCACTGTTGGCGCTGGCTCCCGAATGGGGCTGCACATTCGCCCAACATGCACCAAAGAGTTCTTTCAATCTGTCGATGGCCAATTGCTCAACTTCATCGACTACTTCGCAGCCGCCATAATAACGCTTCGAAGGCAAGCCCTCTGCGTATTTGTTGGTAAGCACACTGCCCATCGCTTGCATCACTTCATTGCTTGCGAAGTTTTCGGAGGCGATGAGCTCTATGCCATGACGTTGGCGTTCATATTCTCGTTGAATCAAATTGAATACTGTTGTATCGCGCATTTGGATAATTTTGATGTCGCGAATGTAAGGCTCACCCCCGCAACACAAAAAAGGCTAATGCAACAGTTTCGACTCGTACCACTGTATTTTTGACCGTCCCATTTTCCCGAAAATATGATGAGTCGTTTTTTTCAATCGTTAGCAATTACCGTGTTCTTGGCTATTTTTTCGCTTGGCAATGCCCAAACTCCGGTGGCATTGAAAGTGAATGGGCTTCAGGCTCCCACCGTAACGGTTATAGTTGAGTATTTCTTGGAGGATAATTGGAAAAACCTTCAAACACTGAAAGATCCTCAGAACGGAACATACTCCGGCAAGGTTGTGTTCCCGCACGATGGGCAATATCGCTTTCGCTTTTCGAGTGATCCCAAGCGCTGGTGTGAGTTTCTTGTTGTGAGGAAAGACCTTCCCACGAATGGTATTGAGTTAACCCTGGAATACACGCAACTGAAAGGCCATCCTGTCAAGCTCTATGATTCCCCGGAGCAAAATGCATACGTTGAGATTATCGCAAAATTCAATGAGGTGAGCCTCAACCGTGATTCACTCGATCGATTCGGTATCCAGTACCAGCTGCGTGAACAGTCGTTTGCGGTTGCATGCGCCGAGATTGCTGCGAAATACCCCAATTCATTCTCCGCGAATTTGCTGGCTAAAGCGGCTCCAGTGCCCGTTTACAAAGGGGATGCAGCCTTTTCACAAAATGCTGATTCCCTGGTTCGATATACAGCCATGCACGTAATGGACAATATGCCGGTACAACATCCTGATTTGCTGCATCACATTGCGTTTATCCGTCGTATCAATTTGGCCTATCAGTATTTTGAGAAAACCAAACAACCGGAGCCCTACATCGATGCACTCATGAAGAAGGTGCTCGTGAGCGAAAGCTTGACAACGTATATGTTCAAGTTTCTGCTGGATAAAATGATCACCTTTCGCAATGAACCTGGACTCAGTTACCTCATAACATGGTATGCCGACGATTGCACGGAGGAAGGACACATGGAGGACAACACGCGCAATTTGCTTTTGGCACTCGATAACTGCAAGCCCGGCAAAGCCATTGAATTTTTAACCTTGCCAGACGCCAACGGAAAGATGATTTCTAGCAAAAAAGTATTTGCCGAAAACAAAGTCACGATTCTTCTTTTCTGGCGGGCCAACTGCTCGCATTGCAAGGAGTTTGAGCCTAAACTCGAGGAACTCTATGCGCAATACCATAGCAAAGGCTTAGGCGTGTATGCTATCGGTACCGACAAGACCCAAGAGGAATGGTTGGCTCAAGACCGGGTGAATGCATCGCCCTGGTCGAGTGTATTTCTTGCTTACGATCAACGAAAGGATTTCAATAAACGCTTCCCTGTTCCAAGCACACCCACGCTCATTGCTGTCGACAAAAATGGAGTCGTTCTTAAGCGACTTATCATGCGAAGCAAAATTGAGTCGGAGATAAATGAGCTTCTCGGATTATGAATCGATTAGCCGAGGAGACCAGCCCTTATTTGTTGCAGCATCAAAACAATCCTGTGCATTGGTATGCATGGTGCGACGAGGCATGGGAAAAGGCAAGAACGGAGAATAAACTCGTGTTGGTTTCTATTGGTTACAGCGCTTGCCATTGGTGCCATGTCATGGAACACGAGGTGTTTGAGGACTACGAATGCGCAGAATTCATGAACATGCATTTCGTGTGTATCAAGGTTGATCGAGAGGAACGCCCTGATGTGGATAGTTGGTTCATGGATGCAGTGCATCTCATGGGAAGCCAGGGCGGTTGGCCGCTCAATGTTTTTACACTGCCCGATGGACGACCGGTATACGGAGGCACATACTTTCCCAAGACTCGTTGGATTGAATTGCTAGAAAATTTGCAACGTGTTATCCAACAGGATTCTCATCGTGCGATAGAATATGCTACTCAATTGCAGGAAGCGCTCACCCGTTTGAATACAAGTAGCGCTACAGCAGCGGAGTTGCCCGGCATGCCTGAGGTACATGGATGGATCGAAAACTGGGCGAAATACTGGGACCTCGAGTTGGGTGGAAACCGCAAGGCACCCAAGTTTCCGATGCCAAATAATTGGGAACTATTGCTCAATTATGCTCATTATTTTAAGAGTGAGACCGCCAGGAAGCAGGTGAAATGTACGCTCGATCAAATGGCTAGGGGAGGCATATACGACCAGCTAGGCGGTGGTTTTGCTCGCTACAGTGTCGACGCTGAATGGAAGGTGCCGCACTTCGAAAAAATGCTTTATGACAATGCACAACTGGTGAGCCTTTACGCACAGGCTTTTCGCACAAGTGGTGAGAAGATGTATGAATCGATTGTACAGGATACAATCTCTTTCATCAACCGCGAATGGAAGTCGCCCGATGGCTTGTATTACGCAGCGTTGGATGCCGATAGCGATGGCGCGGAGGGAACCTACTACGTGTGGACGGAATCGGAATTGGATGAATTGCTCTGTGACGATGCCCCGCTTTTGAAGAAGTACTTCGGTGTTGGAACCCACGGATATTGGGAGCATGACGTAAGTGTATTGTGCATGCGTGTAAGTGAAGAACAGTGGTGTCGCAATGAACAATTGGATGCGGTCGAATGGCGAAAAAAACTGCAGGCTAGCAAAGCGAAAATGCTCGAGCACAGGAACAAGCGAACAATGCCTGGTTTGGATGACAAGTGCATAGCTTCATGGAATGCGATGCTCGCAAAGGCATTCGTGGACGCTGCGAAAATGCCCGGCCACCAAGGATATTTGAACGATGCTGAAAAGTTGCTCGACGCAATCCAGACACAACTGATGCAATCGAACGGACTGCTTGCGCATGCTCGCACCAAAGGAAAGGTTGCATCGATAAGTTTATTGGAAGATCAAGTTTTTTTCATTGACGCTTTGTTGTCGTGTTATGAAATTTCCGGAAAGGAACAATGGCTCTCACTGGCTTCGAAGACAATGCAGTGTGTTGAAGAACATTTTTCATCTGACGATTCAGTGTTGTTTGTAAATAGACCGCATCACGTAGAAGATGTGATTGGTGCCAAGTTCGAGGTGAATGACAATGTAATTCCTGCGGCCAACGGTGTTGCATGTCGCTGCCTTATCAAGCTGGCGCGTTACCTCGGAAAAGCGCAATGGCATGAGCGCGCTGAGCGAATGCTGAAAGAAGTAAGTGCTACTATAGATTTTGCTCCCGGCTTCAGCAATTGGATTCTGGCATTGCTCGAAGTAAATACGGTGCCTGTTGAAGTTGTATTCACAGGTCCGCAGGCACTCTTCAACTCAAGAGCATTTCATGAAAAGCTAAGTCCATTCGTGCTTTCTGCAGCATCAACAGGTAATAGTGAATTGCCTCTGTTTAATTCACGCGGCGGCGATGATTCCCCTATCTATGTTTGTCGCAACCAATCGTGCGATTTACCCGTTTACCGTGTAGAAGACGTTCTTATTTGAATGAAAAAATTGAATCACACAAACCGCTTTCTTGCGCTCATGTGCGCGTTTGTTTTCAGTGTCGGTGTAACGGCCAGCGCACAGCTTATCGATAATCGCATAGGGAATGCGTTTAATGAGGAGATGTTTTTCAGTCAACAATTTTTGTGGATGAATAAGATTCGATCCGTTACCGGTGTGGTGAGCGTTAAGCGGCCGGGGAAGCCTATCGAACAGCGCCCCGACATTAGCGTATACCGGTTCAATGAGGTTGGTTTGATGACTCGAATGGACAAGGTGTCGTCGGTCAAAAATCTCATCGATAGCTTGACCATTAAGTTCAAGCGAAACGATTTGGGTTCGATTGAACTGCGCGAAGAAACCGGAACCCGCGGTTATTACAGCACCGGGTTTGTTTACGATGATCAGGGTCGATTGATTCGAGTTGAGTATGGAACGGCAGAGAATATCTCCACCGTAAAAAACAAATTGGAACCCGGCCGAACTATCGCCATCAATGCTGAGTCGGTCATTTGGACCGAACAAGAGAATGGAGTTGTCAGGAAGAGCGTTTACAATAACTATGGCCTACACTATTCCAATTGGACCATCACCAAAAACCCGAAAGG
>CAMAYP010000034.1 GCA_945862415.1 Chryseobacterium gleum
ATTGAAAGTTCAACATGTTGGTGTGCGAAAGCTGCACGCCTTCGTGTGATGTCTCCATGTAAGCATATTCCATCTTCACAACAGCGAGGTAGTTGATCTCGTAGCGCAAACCGAAGAGTGCACCGCGTTGGGTGTTGTTGGAAAACAGCATTTCATCATGATCGAATTCCAACACATCTACGCGCACATACGGAACAAACTTTTGCTTGATGCGATATCCGGCGTAGAGATATCCGGCAGGGCTTACAGGATTTACTTCGGTAATAGCACCGTCTACGAGTGTGTCGTTGTAAGCATTCATGCCAACGCTTGCTTCAGCAAGCAATTCGAATTTGTTTCCGAAGTAAGAAACGGAAGCACTGTAGAGCGATTGATCAATGTCTTTCTTGGCAACGTTCGAAGTGTGGTGTTGCACGGTTTGCGCAGGCACATTGTCGTGGTAGTAGGTAAGGCCGAAACGTAAATGATCGATGGGTGTCATGTTCACGCCGAGCATAACAGATTTCTTTTTGTTGAAGTCGAGAGCATCGGTTGATGCTCCGCCATTGCCGATGAGGGCATCATACCCGAAGCGCAGTTTGCCGAGGTTTTGGCCTTGGAAGCGAATACCGGTGGTGTGAAGCGGAATGACGCCTTTACCAAACATTTCTGGACGGAAGATGGTGGGGAATAGCACACGCCCGTGGTGATACGAGTCGTTCCAGTAATTCACCGGCGTGTGGTGTTTACCAAAGAGGATGTTGTGATTTCCCTTGATGTTGTACTTCAAGATGATACGCTCGATGCTGATGTCGAATCGGGTGGGAGAGGTGGCCACATACTTAAATACGGTTTCTCCCAAAAATGAAAGACGATCAGAAATATCGCTTGTGATGAACAGATCTTGTTCACCCAACGTGAAGTTCACTTGTTCGTTGGTGTAACTGGTGCCGAAGTCTGCAAAGCCACGGATTTGTGTTTCCTGGGCAGATGCCGTCGACTCAATTAGAACGAAACCAAGCGCAAGCAAGCCAATGGCAAAACGCTTCTGTAGTCCTAAATAGGACCAAGTCATGAATTTTTTTTGATTCATAGTGTGGTTAAAAGTTTGAAAAATCCGCCGCATCGAAATCGGTTATGTACGAATTCGCGCTCAGGACCGTGCAATTAACGACTCAATTCACTAGAAACCGAATTTTAGGGATGAAATGGGCTGTTTTAGGGATGAAATGAGTATTGGGGACTGGGTACTGGGGATTGATGACAGGGGACTGATCGCACTTCGCACCTCGCACCTCGCACCTCGCCCTTCGCCCTTCGCCCCGGCCTCGACTCCGCTCAGCCCAAGTCGCCACTCGCCATTGCTACTTCCCGCACTCAAACGTCTGGTCATACTTCGTGTACGAAGCGCCGTCTTTGGTTTTACCCATGAGTGAGAGTTTGCCTGAAATGCGGCCTTCGGTAGTGAGTTGCATGAGGAGAATTCGTTTGTCTTCACCGCTATAGGCTTGTTTTTCGGTGGGAATGCAAAACCAAGCGCCTTCCTTTCCGCTTTCGATAGCGGCACCTCTGCTTTCAAAAAGTGAAAGGTCGAGGTTGAGGGTATTCATGTTGTTGTTGTAGTTGTCTTCAGCACCAATGGTGATCCACGAATCGTATTTCAACTTGGGATCTTCTGCAGCCACCTTGCGATTGCTGTCTTTAGAAAGTGCACCACCGGCCTGCGATTGATAAAAAGGCTTCGAGCTTTTGATTTCTATTTTATGTGTTGAATCCCCGAAAACAACGAATAGCTGATCGCCCGCATTCGTCATCTCGGCATACACGCGCCACGTTTTTCCGGGCACCTTTCCTTCATTTTCAATCTGCTCAGTCGTGAATCCTTTGAATTGAGCTGAAGCACCGACGCTCAGGAGCATCGAGAGACCGATTAGGGCAATCGTGTTTTGCATGGCTTACTTAATCTTTACGATGCGTTTTTTGCTGAGTGCTTTCTTCTTACTTCCGCCACCTGCTGTGTATTTACCTCGCTTGCCGGGTAAGACATAGCCAACAATGACTTCATGTGTAAACGGACTCATGATGCGTGCTTTTCCGGTGGAAATATCCATGGCATAGGCAAGTACAAAATTTTCGTAGCTACCACCCACACTCAATGCAATGGCATCTTTCAGGCGAAAGCTAATGCTGCTCCAGGCCATTTGCTGATAACCTACACGCACATTCATGTCTATTTGAGGAGGCGTGTTGTTCGTAAAGCGAAACAGTCCGCTGGGTTGAATATCGAAGTCTTCAGTGATGTCGTAACGATACGAACCTACAATGTGGTAGTGACGTGTATTGCGGTTGTCGTCGGCATTTACACCCGAAACTTTGAGCTTCGATTGGATGAGGTTAGGCGAACTGAAACCGAAGTAATAATCGTCGCCATAAACAAGCATACCGAAATTCGCATCGATGTTGAAGCTCGATTCTACCTGCATGGCGTTCAAAGCAACGTCTGTTTCGTCCATCACCACCAGTTTAGAATTGTCGACTTTAAACTGGTTAGCGGAAAGGCCAAGTCCGAAGCTGATACCATCATATCCATTGAGGTCAACGCGATAAGACCCTGTTGTTTCGAGCCCCGTGCGTGAAATAGCACCGCCGGTATCGTCGCGTTGAAGGATGGCTCCAAAGCCTGTACTGCGCGATCCTTGCATATGACCGCTTGCTGTCATGGTTACCGGTGCGCCTTTGAACCCCGCCCACTGATTGCGGTAGGTGATGTACATCGGGATGGCGTTTTGTGTGCCCGCATAAGCCGGATTCACCAAATAGGGATTGAGTGCAAATTGCGTTGTGCGTCCCAATTGTTGGCCGGTTGCTGTTACCGCGAGCAAGAGAACCAGCGCCGATAAAAGGTAGATGTTACTTTTCATGTTGCTGCGACGTTTAATATTTGATGGTTACAGTACCCATGATAACTTCTTTGTCGGAAGCATAATCGATGGTGAAATAATAATCGGCCACAGGAAGCAGTTGCCCGTTGAAGCGTCCGTCCCATTGTGCGTTGTATCCTGTTGAGCTAAATACGACTTGGCCCCAGCGATTAACCACATTGATTTTGCACTCAGCGTAGTATTCAAAACCACCAAGTACCCATGTGTCGTTTACGCCATCGCCGTTGGGAGTAATAGCCGTTGCAATGAAGAAGCAGCCGATGTTGGCATCCACAAATACCGAAGAGGTTAGATTGCAACCGATGGCATCGGTAACACGCACCAAATAGGAAGCGTTTGGAGAAAGTCCCATAGCGGTTGCTGTTGTTTGTAGCAGGTTGTCGTCCCACTCATAGCTCAACGGAGGATTGCCGTTTTGAACAGCAACGGTAGCGGTGCCATCGAGTGCGTTCCAACAGGTTTCCGGAGTCGATGACATGTTAAGAATCATGTCGGTGATAATGTCGGGAACAATGCCCAGGGTGTCGAGTATGCGGCATCCATTTTCATCGGCCAATTCGAGGTACAATGTGTCTTCTGCCAATAGCGACAGTCCGAAGGTAACAGAGTCGAGGGGCTCGACTTCGTAGGTATCCGGATCAACATAAAACGCAAGTGCCCCCGTGCCACCACCCACGATAATTTCTGCCGAGCCATCGTTCATGCCTGTGCAGGTAGGGGCGTCGAGCAATATTTCGATTGAGAGAGGGTCAGGCTCCGTGATAGTGAATTCGGCTGAGTCGAGGCAGCCGTTGGCGTCAATCAAAAACAGTTCATAATCACCGGCACAAATGCCATTCACCAATCCGAAGGCCGGACCGAGAATGCTGTCGGGTGTGAGCAAATATTGATAGTTGGGTGTGCCTCCCGCTGGCGTATACTGCACGATACCGTCGCAAACGCCACCGCACGTGCATGCGATAGTGGAGTCGACGACGAGCGTTAGCAATTCAGGTTCTGTGATGGTGAAGTAATTCGTCGTAGAACATTGGTTGGAGTCTATCACAGTTACGAAATAATCGCCCGGAATAAGATCGGTGTAGAAGGCGGTGCTATCGAATGGGAGGTACTCCGTGTCGTTCAATGAAATGGTGAAGGGCACCGTTCCGCCCACCACGTCCGATACATTGACAGATCCATCACCAAGCGTGAAGCAGCTTACGTTTTCAGTTACAAAATCGAATTGCAAAGGTGCAGGTGTATTGACAAAGGCTGAGGCTGTTTGGGTGCAACCGTGGGATGATGTAATGGTGATGGTGTATTGTCCCGAACACAAGTCGGTGAAAGTAACGGAAGGGCCGCCGCACGGAGCCGCGCACGTGTTGGTTGCTGGCGCAATGTCGTAGGTGAAACCTTCGGCGCTGCCGGCCACTTCAAACAGTTGAAACGCACCGTCGCACTGTGCAAAGCAGGTCACGTTGGTTGTGTCGCTTGTAAAGGTGATTTCTGTCGGTTCACCAACGCTGATGCTGTCATTCACAATACAACCTTCGCTGTCCTCAATTACCACGGTGTAGTCGCCTGCACAAAGTTCATTCAGCGGTATGTTGTTCTCTTGCGCATCAAACGTGTTGATGGTGAAAGGACCTGTACCACCTGTAGGCGCGGTATCGAGTATACCGTCACAGAAGCTGAAGCAAGTAGCATCGGTCACGAGCAACTCGTAGGTGATTTCATCGGGTTCGGTTACTTCGAGTTCTGCAGTAATGCTGCAACCGTTTGCATCAGTCAGTAATAGGTTGTAGAAACCTTCATCGAGATTTTCCAGGCTCAAATCAAACGGAGAAGCTCCTTGTGATTGGTCGAAGGGATCGCCGTTGAGCGTCCAGTCGGCAGTAAGCTCGCCTGTGCCACCGAATACGGTTCCGAAAATGATACCGTCGTTGTCGCCGAAGCAATCGATGTTCGTCACAGTCGGGTCAAAAACTAGCTCTGCCGGACAAGCAACGGAAGCGGTTGAAACTACTACACAGTTGTTTTCGTCTTCGGCGGTGTAGGTGTAATTGCCGCACGACAACCCGTCTATCGTTTGTGCACAAAAGAATTCTTCACCTGCGGCATTGATAATAGTAGTAGTTCCTGTGCCGCCGGTGCACTGCAATTCAATCACTCCTGCAAATTCACCGAAGCAAAGTTCGTCAGCAGTAACAATAGCAGCGAACTCGAATGGGGCAGGGAAGGTGACGTTGAAATCGGCTGTCGTATCGCGACAACCTGCTTCATCTTCCATGACGATGTAAAAGTTTCCTTCCTGCAAATCCGTAATTTGCAATATACCCGCTGCATTGGAGTAAGAATCTACTTGGCTGTCGCCTGTTGTGTAAAGGATGTAGTTGATGGTTCCATTACCACCTGAGTTGAGATCGAGCGTTGCCAGTTCACCGTCGAAGCAAGGGTTGGTGATGGCGGGCACAGTGCTCATCGGTTGATCGAGGCATGGGTGCACGGCAGAGAAACACACGTTGTTTGCTTCCAAGCCGGTCACTCCGTTCGCATCAACGTACTGCAGGTTTACGCATGCATCCATATTGCCGCATGTGGTGAATTGACCAATAAATACGCGAGAATTATCATCGGCATTGGTGGGCGATTGCGGGTAGTTTTGGAAACACGATGCACCGAAAATGGAGTTTTCATCCCAGAAGAAGCTTCCACCGTCATATAGGTTGGGAGTTCCTGCTTGTTCAAAGTCTGTGAGCCAGCCGTCACACGATCCCAGGTATCCGACGTTGTCGCAACCTCCGTTTGAGTTGCAAGTTTGTCCTATGGTGATGTAGGAGTCGAATTCACTGGTTGGGTAAATGCCGAATAGGCAAAGCTGATTGAAGCCAAGTGCATCACCCAATTCGTGCTGGAACACTCCGCAGTCGAAATCGAATGAAACAGCATTAATGGCATCTTGCACGCAGTCTGCACCAGCTTCCTCAGCAAAGATGCCCGTGAGGTAGCAATCGGAGTTTACGAACTGCGCATACACTTTGTAGGTAACATATCCGTCCAGGCTATGGCCGGCTTCCCCGTAATTACCGTGGTGGACAATTGTTTCGATATAAATTGGTGGATTGGCTAACTGAGCTTGTGCGTGGTGCGTAGCCAAGCAGATTACCAACATTAACAGCCTGTAGATGTTTTTCATCATGTGTGTTTGTTCCTTCTTGCTAGTCGCCGATGGGGTGCGGCAACGTTGCTTGGCTGCGGTTAAAAAAGCCAAGCGGTGCGAATTTAATGTACAACCGCGGTCGTTTCGGTATTGATAATCAATGAAATTAACCGCCGATTCTTTAAATCTTACGTGCGTTAAACCAATGGGAGATAGACGAGTTTTTTCGTTTCGAAGAAGGGGTCAGCAAACCATTGCTGAAGATCGTACACTTCAATGTCTTTGGAAAGTCCTTTAAACTCCTCGGTAAGATCGCCTCCTTTGAGACAGATTATACCATTGGGAAGCGCGTTGATTTGCTTCTTCGCCAGTTTCCCATTGCTCCATTGAAGCAGCAACTTGAGCTCGGCAACGGCTCTGCTCATCACAAAGTCGAACGGGCCTTTCACTTTTTCGGCGCGTTCGTGAATAGCGGTTACGTTGGTTAGCCCAAGGGCCTGGCTCACTTCCTGAACGACTTTAATTTTTTTGCCTATGGAATCGACCAATACAAAATTGACCTCCGGGTTGAGGATGGCCAACGGTATGCCCGGAAAACCGCCACCGGTGCCTATGTCGAGCACGCGTGAGCCTGGCGCAAATTGCAAGAACTTATGAATTGCCAAGCTGTGCAGCACATGCCGGGTATACAGTTGGTCGAGGTCTTTTCGCGAAATGACGTTGATTTGGCTGTTCCACTCTTCATAGAGCGGAAGCAGTTGTGCGAGCTGGTCCTTTGCTTTCTGGGAAAGGTTCGGGAAATAGGAGAGTACTTCGTTCACCTTGGAATCAATAGATGTCTTTGGTGCTCTGCATCATCTGAAACAGGAATTCACGTGCGCGAAACAGTTGTGCTTTCACGGTACCCAGGGGGAGGTCGAGCTCTTCGGCAATTTCTTCGTAGGCCATTTCATCGAAGTAGCGCATCTCCACAAGCCTGCGGTAGCGGGGCTTGAGCTTATCCACAATCTCGCGCATTTTGCGAATACGTTCTTCTTTCTGCATGGCTTCGGCCGGGTCGAGCATGGAGTCTTTGATGCTTATTTCAATCGTCTCTCCATCTTCGTTGCTATAGCCCTGATCAATAGACACGGCGCGTATGCGCTTGCGGCGTATGAAGTCGATACAGTTGTTTGAAGCTATCTTGAACAGCCAGGTTGAAAAGGCGTATTGGGGAGTGTACTGCCCCAAACGCTTGAACGCTTTTCCGAATGCCTCGATGGTCAAATCGTCAGCATCGTCTTTATCGTTTACCATCTTCAGCAACATGAAGTAAATAGGCTCGCGGTATCGTTGCATGAGCTCGGCATACGCTTTTTGGTCTTTATCATGCAGGGCTCGCTGTACGAGTTTGTAGTCGTATTGGCCCTTTTCTGAAAGATGTTCGATCAGTTCCATTTCTTTGGTTTTCTCAACAGGTTGATGAAATACAATCCCAGGTTGATTGTGTGCAATTGAACTTCAAGTATGGGCGCCAACCAAGCTACATCGCTGCTCAAAGCCAACTTACTCGAAACTCGGTGCAAAATAGCGATTTGCGCAACGTATCGGAGTGAAAGTCCGCCAATTATAAACAACGGGTATGTGTGGAAATACAACGACACGATGGCTGTCACAATGAGTGCAACAAAACTCAACGGCCATACGGCAAGCATGAGTTTGTGCGCCGACTTGTACATGCCTGAAGTAGTGAAATGCCTGCGCTTTTGGGTGAACCATGCACTCCAGGTGTGCTTGGGTTCGGAAATGGTTTGGCTGTCAGGTGTTGAAACAACCCATGTGTTGTTGGAGTTGGCAACCTGGTTTACAAACAAATCGTCGTCACCGCTTGCGATGCTGTAATGACTCTTGAAGCCGCCTATCTTAAAAAACAAGTCTTTGTGATAAGCCAAGTTGCGACCTACCCCCATGTATGGCATGCCGCTGCGGGCAAAGCCCATGTATTGACAGCCTATCATGAGCGTGTCAAAACGAATAATACGGTTGAGCCAACCTTCCTTTCTTGCATAGGGTGAAAAACCGATGGCCAGTTGTTTGGAATCGCTAAGCCCTTTGGTCATTTCAGTAATCCAATTGTCGGAGGCAGGCTCACAGTCTGCATCGGTGAGCAGTATGAGGTCGTGCTTCGCTGCTTTGATGCCTAGCGTAATCGCGAATTTTTTGCCCTGCATGTTTTGCTTCTCTTCATCGATATGGATGACGTGCAATTGCGGATAGCTCAGAGAAAGTGCTTTCAACACATCGGCTGTGTCGTCCCAGCTGCTGTCGTTGACAATGATTACCTCGAAGTTTGGGTGGTGCTGTGCCATAATTTTAGGCACATTTTCGAGCAAGTTCTTTTCCTCGTTACGAGCAGCAATTACCACCGAAACGGCTTGGGTGTGGTTTGAGTGTGAAGTGCTGTGGTTGGCTGTTTTCAAAAAACGAAACAACAATAGAAAGAGTTGTATTGCCAAAGCGAGTCCAAAAAGAACTGCAGCGTAAAGGCCGTAAGAAGGGGTATTTATCAGGTCGGTCATGCTCAAATTATCCGCCCCGAAATTATCTGCGAACCTGCTATCAGAAAAGGAAAAAGGCCCTTCGCAGGGCCTAGTTATTCACATCAGAAAAAGAATCAATAGGTGTAGGTCGCTTTTTTCGATCGATCGGCGTTAATCAACAGAATGAGCGTGCCTGTTTTACCCACGCGGCAACCGGATAAATCGAATGCAATGGTTTCCCGTATGAGCTCGCGGCAACCGTCGCCATTGGCGTTGTGGTCTATGTTCACGTTGAGCTGTGGTGGCATGCTTTTCATGTAATTGCCGTTGTGTCGGGCCGTGAAAACGTGGTCTTTGCAACCGCCGCTGTACTCCACGTCCATGAAAAGGGTGTCGCCATTTACACGCACTTTATTGGCTTCAAAGGTGTCGTTGCCATAACGGGTGGTATCGAGCACCACCGGCTTCACCTCCAATTGGAAAGCGCGATGCGCAATAGCTTCGTTGTTTTCAGGGGTGGTGCATGCCTTTTTCGATTTGCAGGAAGAAAGGATGGTCGCTGCAAGCAAAAGACTTGCTGCCGTGTATTTCGCGAGTGATAGGGTGTTCATGTTGTTAGAGGTTTGTTTTGATGTAATCAACAATTTTCGTGATGAGGTGAACGCGGTCTTTGCCTCGCACATTGTGCGCATGGCCCGGGTATGCGAAAAAGTCGACCTGCACTTTGTTGTCTACACAGGCTTTCAAGAAGTTCACATTGTGCTGCATCACCACCACGTCGTCGTCCATACCGTGAATCATGAGCAGCTTGCCTTTGAGGTTCTTCACGTGATTGGTCAAGTTTGAATTTTGATAACCTTGCGGGTTCTCCAGCGGTGTATCCATGTAGCGTTCACCGTACATCACTTCATACATCGACCAGTCGATAACCGGTCCACCGGCTACACCTACTTTGAATGTCTCGGGCGATTTCAGCATGAGGGTAGTGGTCATGAAGCCACCGAAACTCCAGCCGTGAACAGCCATGCGCGATGCATCAACGAACGGTTGTTTTTTCAACCATTCCACACCGGCCAGTTGGTCTTGCATTTCCGGAGTGCCCAATTGACGGTGTATGACTTGCTGGAATTTTTTTCCGCGATTCCCTGATCCTCGGTTGTCGAGTGTAAACACAAGGTAGCCTTCTTCAGCCAGTTGGTTCATCCACAACGATGCGCCGCCGAGCCAGCTGTTGGTGTTCATCTGTGCATGAGGACCACCATATACGTATACAACCACAGGGTATTTTTTGGTTGCATCGAAGTTGGATGGCTTGATGATACGGCACCAAAGTTCAGTAGCATCGGGGCCGGGAATGGCGAATAATTCTGTTTTACCAATCGATTTGCCCGCATACGGATCTGTTGCAGTGTGCAGGTTGCGAACCATTCGCCCTTCCGACGTCATCAGGTTGATGGTGTTGGGCGTGGTTAGGTTGGAAAACTGATCGATTACGAAAACCCCATTTTCGCTCACCTTGATTTGATGCGTGCCTGCCATAGGCGTTATTTCGGTCATGGTCAAATCAGATAAATTCACTTTATAGCCTTTGCTTTCAGTGGGGTTGCTGCCGGTGGCCATCACGAATGCGTGCTTTCCGTTGAAGTCGAATCCTAAAAATTCGGTGATGTCGAATTTGGCCTTCGACTGGCGCAACAGAGTGCCTTTGGTATCGTAGAGGTACAGGTTGTTGAAACCGTCGCGCTGACTGATCCATAAAAATTGATTTGGAGCATTCGGAACAAAATAAGCCGGGAACTGGGGCTCAACCCATTTGTCATCGTGCTCGCTGAAAAGGGTGGCCACTTCCATACCGGTAGTAGCGTCGAACGAAATAAAGCGCATATCGGTTGTAGCGCGGTTGAGCCAAGCCACGTAGATGGTTTTGCCATCAGGTGCCCAGGTCAGGTTGGTCATGTAATACTGATCGTTTTCCGGTAAACGGCCCATCTTTAGTTTTACGCTTTGTGCAGTTGCCACGTCATAAACACCCACGTATACCACTTCACTTTTACCTCCGGCCATCGGGTATTTAATTGTTTTGCTGGAAGCAGGCATGGTGGTGAAATCCACCAGCGGATAGTCGGTAACGTTGCTTTCATTCTTGATGTAGTAGGCCAGCTTATTTCCCTCAGGACTCCAAAAGGTTCCTTTGCTAATGCCATATTCATTGCGCGAAATACTTTGACCGCAGACCATGAAGGCGGGTTCATTGGTAACGGCAATCTCTTTTTGGTTGAGTGTGATATAGAGGTTGTTGTTTTTGGTGTAGGCTGTTCTGCGCGACTTACTGTGAAGGTCTGCATTGGCTCCGTCAGTTGGATAGGACGATACTTTTTGCGCCTTCTTCAATTTCATATCTACTTCCCAAAAGGTATTCTTCTCTTCAAAAGAAAAGCGTTCAATACTCAGCCATTGAATGGCAGGCATGCGCTTTAAGTCGGCATTGCCCATGAGTGCGTTCAACTCAGTAAGCCCCAGTATTTTTTTCTCGGTTGTGCTTTGCTTAACTCCGCCTACCCACAACGTTTCGTCTTTTACAAAGGAGTAGAGGTCGCCACCGGGTATCCACTGCAGCTGTTGAATGGTAGTAGGAGCAAATTGTCGGAACTGTCCGGTAACCGCTTCTTCGAGTGTAAGTTTTTGCTGTGCCGGTGCAGTCGTGCTGAGCACAAACATGATTGAGAGTAGTAAATAAATACGCATGGTTTGAATGGATATGGACGCCGAAAATACAACGCTGCGACCATACCCTTAACTTTGAGCCTTTTGGGATTATGAAGAAATTACTACTCTCAGTGATTGCAGGTGCGTTGCTTCTAGCTGCTTGCAGAAAGGATACGAAAATCGATGTTGTGCCACCCGCCGTGAGCAAGGTGCTGGTAAACGGTAGCGATTCAACCATCGTAAACACACAGGCGGGGGCAACGCTGCAAGTAACAATCGAGGTGACCGACGACGACCGCTTGAATGAAGTGCGCCTGGTGGTGCACGATGCAGAGAATGGACATACACACGATGGCACCGGGCATGTAGGGGGAGAGATGCGCCTCAACTCGGGCGCATGGGGAAAGCAAGATGTGCTGCAGGCCGATAATACTTCAGCTACGTTACAAGTGGAAGTAGTTGTGCCGGATAGCATCGCCGGGCATTGGCATTTGGTGGTGAATGCACTCGATCAAGTGGGAAATGTTTCAAGCGACTATACCATACTGCTCAATGTGCTCAACGATGATTTGCCTTTCATTACCGGTATCACGACGCCTGCAGCAGATGCAACAGGAACCGTATATCTCACAGAAGGCTCGCCGCTTTATTTAGCCGGCACTGTGAGCGACCCCGATAGCCTATCGGAAATCTTTACCTATCTAATGACATTTTCAGGGCAGGTGGGCGACACAACCTTCATTCCCATGTCGGGCAATTCTACGTTATTGTCGTTTCCCGAAATGAACTTCGACCAGGCGCAAATTGGGGTTTACCGCGTTGTTATTGAAGCGGCCGACAAACTGGGCAACCGTCGTTACTGGGATAATAAGGTGATTGTTCAATGAGGAATTTTCATTCGATGAAATAAAACATCAGGCAATCAGTTGAGGCATACCCGCTCTATTTTTGACACTTCATGCACAAGTTTCTCTTTCTGTTTAGTAGCTTTTTTATTTCCGCGCTCCTGTTGGGGCAGTCGGCAACACTGAGAGGAACCGTGCGCGATCTCGATGGGTTGCCCGCTTCAGGTGTTATCGTGCAACAGAAAGACAACACCGCCAACGGCACCGCCAGCGACGACATCGGGCAATTCGTCATTCAGCTGCCGGCAGAGCGCCCCGTTACACTCATATTCAAAGGCATTGGAGCCACCTCTGTGGAGCGTGCTTTCAACCTGAAGGCAGGCGAAACCAGGAATGTCGATTTGGTGTACGACAATACTGCGTCGGCAGGTGTCATCACCATTCGGGCTGATCGAGAAGGAGGCATGAAACCCATTGAAACAAAACTGCCAACCAAGCTGCCTACTATTAATCCGGGTATCGAATCCTATCTGTTGCAGATGCCGGTGAACTTCGCTTCCGAGCTAAGCAGCAGCTACAGCGTTCGCGGTGGAAGTTTTGATGAAAACCTGGTTTACGTTAACGGCATTCAAGTGTATCGTCCTTTCTTGGTTCGCGCCGGTGAGCAGGAAGGATTGAGTTTTCCGAACCCCGACATGGTGAGCAACATTCGTTTCAGCGCCGGAGGGTTTGCTGCTCGTTATGGCGATAAGATGAGTTCGGTACTCGACGTTCAGTATGCGCGTCCGGATAGTGCCTACGGGTCCTTTACCATCGGCATGCTGGGTGGTTCAGTGCATACTGCGGGCATTTCGAAAAACAGGAGGTTCACTCACAACACAGGTATTCGTTATAAGGACAATTCATACGTGTTCAATTCGCTCGATGTGCAGGGCGATTATCAGCCGCGCTACTACGACATTCAATCGTACCTCACCTGGAAGCCCAACCCATACAGTCCGCTTGAGCTGAGTTTCCTGGGTAACTATCAGAACAATCGGTACCGTTTTGTGCCCAGCACGCGCACGACTGATGTTGGCACCATCAACGAGGCGCTGCGACTAACGGTCTATTTTGACGGCAAGGAAGAAACGCGCTTCGAAACCATGTTCGGTGCATTTTCAGCGAAGTATAATCCGTCGCCTTCATCACAGCTCGTGCTTACGGCAAGCGCATTTAATACTTTTGAAACCGAGCGGTTCGACATTCAGGGTGCTTATAAGTTAGATGAATTGGAGCGAGACTTAGGCAGCGATGAGTTTGGGGAGGTATTGCGCAACCGCGGCGTGGGTGGCTTTCTGGATCATGCGCGCAATGAGCTCAACGCAACAGTCATCAATGTGAGCCATCGTGGTTTTATCGAACGAGAGTCGCGCAAGAACGTTTTTTCGTGGGGTGCTGACATGCAGCAGGAAAGAGTGCTCGACGAATTGCGCGAGTGGTCGTTGATTGATTCAGCCGGATACGCTTCTCCCCGTCCGCCCGATTCACTGGGCTACACCGATCCGGCCGCTCAGCCCAACCAGGTGATATTTCTGAAGAACCGCATTCGTGCCAACAACGAAGTGGTATCGCAGCGTTATTCGGCATATGTGCAAAATGAAAAGCGTTGGGTGCAAGAGAGTGGTGCTATTTGGACACTAAACGCCGGAGCACGCGCGAATTTTTGGTCGTTCAACGAACAACTTGTGGGTGGGCCTCGCATCGCCATGTCATACACTCCAGTCTGGACACAATACCGTACCAATTCAGAAGGCAAGCGCGATTCAGTGAGGAAGGATATTGTGCTCACTGCTTCTTGGGGCTACTATTGGCAGCCGCCTTTTTACCGCGAAATGCGCTATTTGAACGGCGCGGTAAATCCGGAGATACGCGCCCAAAAGAGCATCCACTACATCGTGGGCGCCAACTATGTGTTCCAGGCATGGGGAAGACCGTTTAAAGTCAATACGGAGCTTTACTACAAGCAGCTGCGCGAGCTAATACCCTATGAAGTGGAGAATGTGCGCCTGCGCTATTTCGCCACCAACAACTCCAATGGATACGCGTATGGTATGGACGTTATGCTCAATGGCGAATTCATCCGCGATGTGCAATCGTGGGCGCGTTTTTCATATCTCAAGACGGAGGAAGATCTCACCGACGATTTCTATTATTTGTATTTGAATCAGTCGGGCGACACCATTTACAATGGATTTACGCTCGACAATGTAGCCGTCGATAGCATAATGCAAGTGCCGGGTTTCATACCGCGCCCCAACGATCAGCGCGTGAGCTGCAGCTTGTTGTTTCAAGACGAGATGAAGAAGAAACCTTGGTATAAGGTGCTCATGAGCTTTTACTTCTCCACGGGGGTTCCGTTCGGGCCTCCTTCGAATGAACGTTACCTGGATGTGAGCAGAACACGCAGTTACATCCGCGCGGATATTGGCTTCAGTCGAGACTTGATTCTGCCTAAAAACAAGAATAAAAACTGGTTCAACCGAACGTTCGAGAAGGGCTATGTGGCCATTGAGATTTTCAATTTGCTTGGAACAAACAACATCATCAATCACCAATGGATTGAAGATGTAAATGGCCGGCAATACGGTATACCTACATACCTCACCGGACGTAGGCTCAATCTTCGAATGAGTTTGAGTTTCTGATGTGTTTATTTTTGTTGCATTATTTCAAATCAATGGACGAAGAACAAATTGAACGACTGCGAGCGCGACTGAATGAGATTCATAGTTGGCCGAGTATCTTCATGTTCAAATTCATACTTCCGAGCGATGAGGCGCGTGTTACCGAGCTGAAACTCATTTTCGGTGAAAGCGCAGAAATTAAAGAGCGCCTTTCTTCCAAGGGGAATTTCACAAGTGTAACCATACGCGAAATGATGCTCAATGCCGACGATATTTTCGATCGATACAGAAGGGTAGGCGGTATCAAAGGAGTTATTTCACTTTAATAGCAGCAACAATGAATACGTTGAAAGATGTTCTTTTGGTTTTTACAGTGGTTATGCTGGTATACGTTCTTTATAAGCGATTGCTTCAGATGTTGGGCAAGAAGGAACGTTCGAAGCGCTATGCACGAGTAAGTGAGCAATTACTGTTGCAAGATGGTGTGTTGAAAATGCAGTTGGAGTTAGACCAGGCAATGGTGTTGAAGGTAACTGTGCATGCCGCAAGCGGCGAGGAAGTGCTTAAGCTAGATGATCGAACATTAGAAGCCGGAGCCCATGCGATTGAAGTAGATGTTGCTTCGTTGAGCCAAGGCAGATACTACATGCAATTGCAAACACCTGCCGAGGTTTACTCGCGCTATTTTGATTTGATTTAACGCTTTGTCTTCATGAAATCTCTTCGCATCGTTTTTATGGGCACGCCCGAGTTTGCAGCAACTTCGCTTGAAGCGTTGTGTCAAAGCAAGCATGAGGTGGTGGGGGTGGTAACGGTTGCGGATAAGCCTGCTGGTCGTGGTTTACAGGTGCAGTCGAGCCCCGTTAAAGCGTTGGCTAATGAACACCGCATACCGGTATTGC
Source organism: Chryseobacterium gleum (assembly GCA_945862415.1). Classification (GTDB taxonomy): domain Bacteria; phylum Bacteroidota; class Bacteroidia; order Flavobacteriales_D; family Sanyastnellaceae; genus JAIBBG01. The sequence goes on from CAMAYP010000034.1 coordinate 15,699, forward strand.
AGCCTCTGAAGCTGAAAGATCCGGTTTTTTTGGAAGAGCTCAGAGCATTGAATGCCGATCTTTTTGTAGTTGTAGCATTTCGAATGTTGCCCGAGGTGGTTTGGAATATGCCTCCGATGGGGTCGATCAACTTACATGGGTCGTTGCTGCCGAAGTATCGGGGAGCTGCGCCCATCAATCGTGCGATCATGAACGGTGAAACGGAGACAGGCGTAACGATCTTTTTTCTTCAGCATGAAATTGACACCGGAAAAGTAATCGCGCGCGAAAAAATGCCAATTGATCCGGATACCACGGCGGGTGAGTTGCATGATGCAATGATGCACACAGGTGCGCGCGCGTTAGTGGAGGCCATAGACTGCATTGCTGATGGAGGTGTGGAGGCTGTAGAGCAAAATCAGTTGATGCCCCCCAATGAGGAAATTCCTTCGGCGTCCAAAATTTTCAAGGAAGACTGTCGCATCGATTGGACGCAGTCGGTTGCTCAGATTCACAACCATGTGCGCGGTTTATCTCCTTATCCCGCTGCATGGACAGAGTTGGAGGGTAAGTCTTTCAAGATTTTCAGGGGGAAACCAATCGATGGTAAGCGCATTGAAAATGCAGTTGAAACCGATGGTAAAACGTACCTCTATTTCCGCTGCACCGATGGTGTGTACAGTGTTTTGACCATTCAACCTGAAGGAAAAAAGCGCATGGAAATCGAAGAGTTCATTCGCGGTTGGCGCCCAAATCAATAATTCCTCATTCTCATTGTGTTTCTCATTCTTGACTTTTAGAATCAGAAACAGCCACCTGTTACCTATCACCTATCACCTATCACCTGTTACCTACTTCCCGCACATCGTCACCACATACTGAAGTATCAAGTCTTCCGTAGGCTTATCAATCTTTGCCTTCGGCGCCATACGCTTCACGTGTTTTCCCCATTGTTCTTCGTTGTACGCCGCAGGGTTCTTTAACCCGTGACATTTACCGCAGTTATCCTCATAAAGTGTTTTGCCCTTTTGCAAGGAGGCCAATGAAGAGCCCGGGTATTTAGTTGCAGCTCGAGTGGCGTCTACATCGGAGAGTGCAATGGTGGTCTTCTTGCTGGCACAGGCAGCGAGGAAAAGCAGAGTAGCTGATAGAACGATTAAATTTTTCATGGGTTATCCTTTAGGTGGAGTTGGAAGTCGAAAGGTAAATGTCGTGCCTTTTCCGAGAGTCGACTGAATCTGAAGGGCTGATTTGTGTTTGGCTAAAAATTCAGTTACGAGCACCATACCAAAGCCGCGACCTTTTTCACGGTTGGTGCCGCGTGTAGTGAACTGAACACCTTTAGTGATATTGTCGATTTGCTCTTGTGTCATGCCCACACCGGAATCTTGTATACTAAATTCGATTTGGTCATTGAGATTAATCGCGCTGATGCTAATTACCCCCTGGATTGGAGTGAATTTAATGGCATTACCCACCAAGTTTCTAAAAACGCTGTCAATCATGTTGATGTCTACAAATAGTTGTAGCTTGACCGGGATGCTAAGTTTAACGAAAATGCTCTTTGCGGCTAAGGTTGAATCGTTGTTGGAAAGCAGTTGGCTGAGCAAGCGGTCAACTTCATAAATGGATGGGTTGATGTTTAGTTCGTCTTGCTGTGTTCGTGTCCATTGGAGCATATTATCGAGCGTGGCCAGCGTTTTGACGGCGTCCAATTTTAGGCTGTGCAATAAGTTCGATTTATCCTCATCATTTAAATTCATTTGCTCAATAACATCGATTACTCCAATTGTTTTTCCGATGTCACCTCGAATGTCATGCGACATCATCGAAAGTAATTTATCGCGTGTGCGAATACTGCCGAGCATGATTTTGTTTTGATGCGCATTCTCTGCGCTTTTGGCTTTTAACTCATGGAGTATCGATTGGTTTAATCGAATCACGGTGTACACGATGTAAAGGCTAAACAACAAGGAACCGGAAAGATTAATAATCCAATAAATATGAATGCTGCTATCAATCAACTGAACATGATCGGCGTGGTTATGAAGCACTAAATAAAGAGGCAAACTCATTATTGTGGCAAGAATGATGAACACGCTAAACATTCGTTCTTTCGTGCTGAAAACGACCATTGAACTCAATGCGAGCGGTATGAGGAATGCCCAAGCAAAAACTTGCTCAGAGTAAATGACAGTAATGCATAGGATTACTGCTAGCACATGCAGGTGTGCGACGAGTTTGGCAAATGTGCCATATCCATGGCGAAACGAATACAAATAGACTGGACAACCAATGGCAAGCGACGCGCAAAAAAGAGCAACAGGAAGGAAACCAATAAAGAGGTCAACAATGCAGATGAGACCTCCTAGAATACCCATTCCAATCAATAGAAGAGCGAAAAGACGTTGTCTTTTTATTCCATTAACAGATTCCCCCCCGGGTAAAAAACGATCCGCTAGACTTTCTAATCCGATTTGAGGGGATTGCATAAATGAAACTTTGGTCAGTTTGTTTGGCGAAAAGTAAGACATTCCCAAGGAACTTAATAGCGTGATAATCATATAAACATCCTAACTTGCAAACCATGAGAATTTGGTTGGTTGCAATGGCTGTGATGATGTTGTGCATGGCGCAATCGTGCAGTCATAAGCTTGATGATGTGCAGGTGGTTCCGCCAATAGAAACAGGTCACAGCACAATAGATGCATCGCTGTTGTTGCTTTCGGATAGTGTAGAGGTATGGCTCGACAGCATGCAGCTCAGCAATGGGCTGGTTCAAACAAGCAGCCAGAGCAATTTCGTTTCGCTTTATGATAATGGGCTTGCGGCTTGTGCTTTTATAAGTACAGGTAGGTTCGATAGAGCAAGGCGCATATTGGCGTACTTCAATCAACGCTTGAATTCAGAAATGCTCTTTGGGTCGGGAGGCTATTTCCAGTTTCGCAATGCTTCAGGCCAGCCGCAGGGCAACCGTTGGTTGGGCGACAATGCCTGGTTGCTCATTGCCATTCACAATTATGAAGACGCGACCGGCGATTATCAATTTTCGCAAATGCGCATTGCTTTAGATACTTGGATTCGATCGCAGCAAGATATGGACGGAGGACTTTGGGGCGGAACCGATGCGACAGGTGCCGTAATCGGCAAAGTGACCGAAGGAATAATTGACGCGTTCAATGCGGTGCAAGGGTTCGATGCCTTTCACGAGGGAGTGCTTTTATATCTCGAACAACAACGCTGGGACACTACCGAGCAGCTGCTCGTATCGTGGCCCGGAAGCAACTACTACTATGCACTCGATAATTTCTCTTGGGGGTATTGCACGTTTGAAGGCATTCCTAACAGGATGCTGGATGATGCCGATCGTTTTTTGAATGTTCAATTGCACGCACCCAACCAGCGTTACGTGACGGGCTATTGCTTCGATGAAGACCGCGATGCAATTTGGCTCGAAGGCACAGCGCAAATGGCGGTAGCCTATTACAAAGCAGGAAACACAGAGAAGGCCAATTCCATTTTACAGGAAGTCGCTAAGACAAGGTTGACACAAGCCGGCTGGAGCAGCGCTCGAGGAATACCCTATGCAACCAATCAAGGCACGGGATACGGAGGAGGATTACTCTGGGATGGTATCGAAACCCAGCCGGCCACCGCGGCTTGCACCTGGTTCATTATGGCGTGCAATGAATTTGATCCGATGCAGGTGAATTATGACAAGGCGATACCGGATAGTTTGCGGTTTTGGTGATTTTTTTAACCGCAGAGGCGCAGGAGATCACAGAGGTTTATTGGTTGTTTATGTCGCACATAGCACCTAATACCTAATACCTATCACCTATCACCTATCACCCTTTCACTACTTCACCGCGTCACCGCGTCACCGCGTCACCGCTTCACCGCTTCACTCCCCCTCACAATCTCATCCACCACCGCCGGGTCCAGCAAAGTCGTAGTATCACCCAGCGAGCTCACATCGCCTTCGGCCACTTTGCGCAGTATGCGTCGCATGATTTTTCCCGAACGCGTTTTGGGCAGGCCGCTCACAAATTGAAT
>CAMAYP010000035.1 GCA_945862415.1 Chryseobacterium gleum
TTCTGCATTGCATCTGTGGCTTCATCGAGAGCCATTTTCACTTCATCGCTCATATACTGTTTCGCTAATTGTGCTGCTAAAATAATGGATGATTAAAAACTCACTAGTGTCCCCACGTGAGTGCCTTCAACGAGTTGCTTTAAGTTGCCTTTTTTGTTCATGTCGAAAACGATGATGGGCAACTTGTTTTCGTTGCAAAGGGTGAACGCTGTCATGTCCATCACTTTCAAATCTTTTTCAAATACTTCTGAGAAACTTACTTTGTCGTATCGTGTCGCAGTAGGGTCTTTCTCTGGGTCGGCGGTGTATATACCATCGACGCGTGTGCCTTTAAGAATTACATCACAATCTGTTTCGATGGCGCGCAGGGAGGCAGCTGTATCGGTGGTGAAAAACGGATTCCCTGTTCCAGCCCCGAAGATGACCACGCGGCCTTTTTCGAGGTGGCGCACCGCGCGACGTTTGATGTAGGGTTCGGCGATGGTTTTCATGTCGATGGCGCTTTGCAAGCGTGTATCGACACCGATACTTTCGAGTGCGCTTTGCAAAGCCATGCTATTGATCATGGTAGCGAGCATACCCATGTAGTCGCCCTGGGTGCGCTCCATGCCGCCTTGCTCGGCTTGTACACCTCGGAAGATGTTACCGCCGCCAACAACAATCGCTATTTGAACGCCTGCGGTTGAGATTTCTTTAATTTCCTCGGCATATTGCAGCAACCGATGATTGTCTATACCGAATTGTTTGTCGCCCATGAGCGACTCTCCGCTCAGTTTTAAGAGGATGCGTTTGTACTTCATTTGGAGGGCGAAGGTAGGGAGAAAATGTGCGAGGTACGAGGTGCGAAGTGGGCGCAACTCATTTTCATTCTGATGCTGTTTGTCGCTCTGGGGTGAGATAGTGAAATGGTGAAATGGTGAAATGGCAGGGACGCGCTGCTGCGCGTCCACCGGCGCTGTTGCTCGTCCACCGAAACCAACATCAATCCCACGGCCTTTGCCGTGGGAAAAAAGAAATTGAAAAGGGATGCGTGTAGGGCGCATCCCTTTTTTTTGATATGAAGCCGAAAAGCCATTTCAGGCAAAAGTTGAATTAACTTTGGGACTGTAACTGCACTAATAATGAAAACGGCCCTCCAGGTAAATATCACATTCGAGCAAATTCTTTCGCTTGTACGTCAGCTGCCCAAAAAGCAGAAGATTCAGCTTACCAAGGAATTGGAAAAGGAGGCGATTGACAGCAAGCTTTCACGCTTGCTCGAACAGTTTCGAGCCAAGGATCTTGATCTGAAGACGATTACAGAAGAAGTCGAAAAAGTAAGACACGATCTGCATGTCAAGCGGAAGCGTTAGGGTCATCTTCGATACCAATGTTTGGATTAGTTTTCTGGTGGGGAAGCGCCTCTCTGCCATCAGCCGTTTCATTGCAGATGGAAGTATCACTATCATTACTACACCACAGTTATTGCAGGAAATTAAAATGGTCACCGCACGACCAAAGTTGAGGAAGTACTTCCCTAAGGAAAGCGTCACTGAGTTAATCGAATTACTTGAAACAATTGCGGAGCAAGTTGAAGTAGTTCCGACTCATTTCATTAGTCGCGACCCCAAAGACAATTTTCTGTTGGATTTGATTGCTGCTGCTAAAGCCGATTATTTGGTAACGGGCGACAAAGATTTGTTGGTGCACAATCCATTTATGACAGCACAAATTCTCACCCCGACTGAGTTTGAGGCAAGTATTCGATTACATTCATAACGCACCCCTCGGCTTCGCTCCTCGGCCAGCAGCGCGGGCGTGCGACAGTTCGACGAGCTTACCAACTGGCGAGGCTACATTATTATGCGAATGAACCGGTGCCCGCGAAGTCGAAGAGTGGTTCGACCGTGCTCACCAACCGCGGTCCCCGAGCGGAGCCGAGGGGCACCATTTCACTATTTCACCATTTCACTATTTCACCAACCTCCTACCTGCCTTACCTTCGCGCCATGACCAGCATCGTCACCCTCAGTGAATTCATCATGGAACGCCAGGCGGATTTTCCTTACGCCTCGGGCGATTTGTCGCGTCTGTTGGCCGATATCGGTATTGCCGCCAAGATTGTAAACCATAAGGTGAACAAGGCGGGGTTGCAAGACATTCTCGGCGCCATGGAAAGCACCAACGTGCAGGGCGAAACGCAGATGAAGTTGGATGTGTTTGCCGATAACGCATTGCTCAACGCGGTGCGCTGGGGCGGACAAGTATGCGGTGCAGCCAGTGAAGAGAACGAGAAGTACTTCACGTTTGAATCGGACATTTGCAAAAAGTCGAAATACGTTATTCTGTTTGATCCGCTCGATGGTTCTTCCAACATCGATGTGAATGTTTCCATCGGCACCATTTTCAGTGTATTCCGCCGCAAGAGCAGCGTGGGTGATTTGGCCAACGTGAACGACTTTTTACAAAAGGGAAGCGAGCAAGTGGCAGCAGGTTATGTTATTTACGGCTCCAGCACCATGCTCGTTTACACCACAGGACACGGTGTAAACGGCTTCACCCTCGAACCCAGCATTGGCGAGTTCTGCCTCTCACACGAAAACATGCGCATACCCGAAGACGGCGCTATCTATAGCATCAACGAAGGCAACCTTATGTCGTGCAGCGCAGGCGTGCAAGCCTATGTGAACTGGTGCAAACAAACGGATAAGAAAACGCACCGTCCCTACAGTGCGCGTTACATAGGCTCGCTGGTAGCAGACTTTCACCGCAGCTTGATTAAAGGCGGTATCTACATCTACCCGGGCACCACCAAAAACAAGGAAGGCAAATTGCGCTTGCAATACGAGAGCAATCCGCTTGCGTTCATCGTGGAGCAGGCCGGTGGCAAGGCCTCCGATGGCAAAGGGCGCATCATGGATATTCAACCAAGCTCACTGCACCAGCGTGCGCCGCTGTTTATCGGCAGCAAAAACATGGTGGAGTTGGTGGAGCGTTTGATAGCGGAGGAAAATGCATGAGCGTTCCGAAAGAAATAGAGCAGCACATGGCAGAAATGCAGGAGCTATGCAACCGCCATCATGTGCGGTCGTTGTATCTATTTGGCTCTGCTGCACGAGGCGAAATGAAGCCAGCGAGCGATTACGATTTTCTAGTAGATATTCCGTTGGTGCAAGAGAATTTTGAAGCTTATGCCAACAGCTATTTCGAAATGGCCGACTCGCTCGAACGTATGCTCAATCGCAAGGTCGACTTACTCACCGTTCCTATGCTTTCGAATCCGTATTTGATACAAAGCATTGAGAAGTCAAAAGTGAAAATCTATGGCTCTTGAACTTCTCAAGGAATTGCATGACATCAGAACGTCTATTGATGAGATTGATGTTTTCGTCAACGAACACTCGAGCTATAAGAAATTTTTGGAGGACAAAAAAACGGTTTATGCCGTAGAGCGAAAATTGGAAATTATCGGTGAATGTGTTCTTCGAATAATGAGAAGAGATCCATTCATTCAAATTGAGAATGCAAGACGCATTGTGCAATTCAGAAATAGAATTGCTCACGAGTACGATAGAATTGATTATACCATTATGTGGTCGGTGATTAAGAATCATTTACCCTTGTTGAAACAGGATGTAATTTTGCTAATAGATAAATTCACTAACGATAGTGTCTGACAGCCTCGTCATCATACCAACCTACAACGAAAAGGAAAACGTGGAGCGCATGCTCCGCACCGTGTTCGCCTTGCCGAAGGCGTGTCATGTGTTGATTGTCGACGACGGTTCGCCCGACGGCACTGCGCAGATCGTGAAGGGACTGCAGACAGAGTTTGCAGGTCAGCTTCACATCCTCGAGCGTAAAGGCAAGCTGGGTTTGGGCACTGCGTATATCGCCGGTTTCAAATGGGCGCTCGAGCGCAGCTACGAGTTCATTTTCGAAATGGACTGCGACTTCTCGCACAATCCAAAAGACCTCATGCGCTTGTATGACGGATGTTCGACCCAGGGCGGTGATATGTCGGTAGGTTCGCGTTATGTGAAGGGAGGCGGCGTACAGAACTGGCCCATGAAGCGACTGGCGATGAGCTTTGGCGCTTCCATCTATGTGAATAGTGTGCTTTGGTTGGGTGTGCGCGATAGCACTGCGGGCTTTGTGTGTTACCGAAGAAAAGTGCTCGAGACCATCGACTTGGACAGCATTCAGTTCATCGGTTACGCCTTTCAAATAGAGATGAAATACAACGCCCATCAGTTGGGCTTTAGAATAGTGGAAGTGCCCATCACGTTTATCGATCGTGAGTTGGGTACCAGTAAAATGAGTATGAACATATTCAACGAAGCAGTCCTGGGCGTGCTGAAAATGCGCTTTAGAAGGGTTTCACGCAAGAACAAAAAACAGTCATGAAAACAACACTTATTCGCAATGTGTCGGTGGTCAACGAAGATACCATTCGCACATGCGACGTGTTAATCGATGGAGCCGTTATTTCTCACATTGCAAGTGCCGGCAGTTTAAATGAGAACGCCGATGAGGTAATTGATGGTACTGGCAAATTCTTGTTGCCCGGCCTCATCGATGATCAAGTGCATTTTCGCGAACCGGGCCTCACACACAAGGGTGATTTGTATACTGAGTCGCGCGCTGCGGTAGCCGGTGGTATTACCTCATACATGGAGATGCCCAACACTTCGCCGCCTGCAACAACCATCGAGTTGCTCGAACAGAAATATACAGGTGCTTCGGAAGTTTCGCTGGCGAATTATTCCTTCTTCATGGGTACTTCCAATCATAACTTGGAGGAGCTATTGAAGGTAGATCCGAAGCAGGTATGTGGGGTAAAGATTTTCATGGGCAGCAGCACTGGCGATATGCTGGTCGACAACAGCGAAACGCTCAATCGAATCTTTGCTGAGGTGAAAACACTCATCGCGTTGCACTGTGAAGTGGACCCCATGATTAAAACGAATTTGGAGCGATTCAAGTTGGAGTATGGCGACGATGTGCCCGTGACAGCGCATCACCTCATTCGCGATGAGGCCGCGTGCTATGCATCGTCATCGGCTGCAGTGAATATGGCCAAGAAGCACGGCACGCGTTTGCACATTCTGCACATCAGCACCGCAAAAGAATTGGAGCTATTCCGTAACGATATTCCACTTAAGGAAAAGCAAATCACAGCAGAGGCGTGCACGCATCACTTGTGGTTTACCAACGACGATTATGCAACGAAGGGTAACTACATCAAGTGGAACCCTGCAGTGAAAACACAAGCCGACCGCGACGCTATTCGCGCAGCGGTAAACGATGATCGCATCGACGTGCTTGCAACGGACCACGCGCCGCATACCATCGAAGAGAAGGAGCAATCCTATTTGAAAGCCCCGAGTGGCGGGCCGTTGGTGCAACATGCATTGGTAGCGTTGCTCGAGCTGTATCACCAAGGAGTATTTACACTCGAGAAGATTGTGCGCAAGTCTTCGCATAATGTAGCCGACATGTTTGCCATTGATAATCGCGGGTTTATTCGCGAAGGATATTTTGCCGATGTAGTGCTGGTCGATTTGAATTCACCCTGGAAGGTGAGCAAGGAAAACCTGCTCTACAAATGCGGCTGGTCACCTTTCGAAGGACAAACTTTCCAAAGCAAGGTGCTTTCCACTTGGGTGAATGGAAACAAGGTGTATGAAAATGGGCATGTGCTGGAGGGAAGCCTTGGAAAACGTCTAACCTTTAATCGATGAGAACAAGGTTTTTTCTTTTTTGCCAAGTGCTTCTTATTTGTTTTCTTCTTGCATCGTGCGCCAACGAAGCGAAGGAAACTATACCCGCCCAATTGATACCCGAGGAAAAATTTGCTGAGCTACTCGCTGATGTGCGTTTGCTGGAAGGCGCCTATGCCGGCGATTTTCAACGGGTCGACACTTCGGAGTATGCCATAGTCGCTTACTACGAGCAGCTTTTCGTGAAGCATCAAACTACACGCAGTATTTATTTAGAGAGCAATGCTTACTACGCCAATCATTCGGAAGCTATGCTGCGCATTGAAACAGAAGTTGCGAGGAAGTTAGAGACCATGAGTGAGGCAGCCATGCAATGATGCGCGCTGTCAGGCCTTCTTTTGCTGTTTGAAATACGATGCCGTTTGTTCGATGGCAGCTTGAATGGAAGTTGGTTTGAACGGAACCGCTGCCATCAGTTTAGATGAGTCATAATAGAAACGAAGCGAAGCATTCTTGACCGTCTCTTTCGTGACGAGTGCTTTTTTCCCTGTGAGTTTTTCTTTAATCCATTCAGCGATGCGCGCGGTTTGCAGCAGCCATGGTTTCGCCTCTTGCTGCGGTAAGCGCACTCCAAGCGATTGTGCTACTTGCTGGAAAAGATCTTGCATGGAGAGATTTTCGGTAACGAGAATGTAGCGCTCTGCAGAAACTGAGCTTAGTGTCAATTCAGCTATACACCTGGCAGCATCGGATACAGCAATAAAGCCGGTGCCACCCGGAGGATAAAAGCGCATGCCTTCGTTGAGCTTGCGAAACAAACTCGGACTGCTGCGCTCAAAACTTCCGGGGCCTATGATGAAACCACAGTTGAATGCAACACCTTCAAGCCCTTCGTGTATTCCGCGCCAGAACTCCATTTCAGAAAGCTGCTTCGTGATTGAATAATGGGTGTTCATTTCGTTTTCGACCCACTCCGATTCTTCATCCACACGATCAAGATTCTTTGCTTTGCCAATGGCTGCAATCGAGCTCACGAATCCGATTTTAATGTTGCCCAGGTGTTGCGCTACGTTGATTATGTTGGCCGTTCCTTCCACATTGACGCGATACATTTCAGCTCTGTCTGCAGCGTGATACGAAACAATGGCAGCGCAATGAAACACATGCGAGCAACCTTGCATGGCCTCTTCCAGCTCATCAGTGTCGAGCACATCGCCTTCCACCCATTCGATTGCATCAAATTGATTGTTATTGCAAAATCGAAATACATCCGCCACTGATTGTCGGTCGGCCGAAGGGCGAACCAGCGCGCGCACACGTTCACCGCGTGAAAGCAATTCCATCATGAGGTGAGTGCCAAGCAGGCCCGTGGCTCCGGTAACGAGATTCATTTGTAGTTGCGAAGGTAACACAGCAGGGTATAATCAAGCGCGTTGTAACTTGCACCTGTGAAGGACATTCCCGAAAAAGTTGAGCAAATCCTGAAAAATCTCCCACAACAACCGGGAGTTTATCAGTATTTCGATGAGGCGGGCGATATTTTGTATGTAGGCAAGGCCAAGAGTTTGAAGAATCGAGTTTCGAGTTACTTCAACAAGCAGCAGTATGAGAACGGAAAGACGAAGGTTCTCGTTCGCAAAATAGCCGACATCAAATACATTGTGGTGGAGACTGAGCTCGACGCGTTGTTGCTCGAGAATTCGCTCATCAAGAAGTACAAGCCGCGCTACAACATCATGCTCAAGGACGACAAGACCTATGCGAGCATTGTAATCAAGAAGGAAGATTTTCCGCGCATCTTTCCCACGCGTCAAATCATTCGCGACGGTTCGGAATACTTCGGCCCTTATCCTTCCGGCCGAACCATGCATATGGTGCTGGACCTCATTAAGAAGCTCTATCCGATGCGCACATGCAACTTGGCGCTCACCGACAAGAACATTGCAGCAGGCAAGTTCAAAGTTTGCCTTGAGTATCATTTGGGTAATTGCAAGGGTCCATGCGAGGGCAAGCAAACGGGCGAAGACTATGACCGTGGCGTGGAAGCAGTGCGCAAGATTTTGAAGGGTAACTACTCCGACCTCATTCGCGAGTTGAAGCAGATGATGGCCGAGTTTTCCGATCGCTACGAGTTCGAACTTGCGCAAGAAGTGAAAGACAAAATCGAAGTGCTTTCCACCTTTCAAGCGAAAAGCACGATTGTGCATCCGAGCATTCATGACGTTGACATTTTCACGATTGCAAGCGACCCGCAGGCGGGCTATGTGAACTTTATGAAGGTGAGCAACGGTGTCATTGTGCAATCGTATACCACGGAGGTTAAGAAGCGCATGGAAGAGACCGATGCAGAAATGCTGGAGTATTCCATCCTGGAAATTCGCGACAAGTTTCAGAGTAGTTCAAAGGAAATATTTCTTCCGTTCGAATTGGAAATGCAGTTGCCCGGTGTTGCGCTCACGGTGCCACAACGCGGCGATAAGAAGAAACTGGTAGAACTCTCGCAGCGCAACAGCACGCACTACATGCTCGACGCGCAAAAGCAGCAAGAGATGGTCGATCCGGAACGCCATGTGAATCGCGTGCTCGAGACCATGCAAAAGGATTTGCATTTGAAAGAGCTGCCGCGTCATATTGAGTGCTTCGACAATTCCAATATCCAGGGAACAAACCCTGTAAGCGCCTGTGTTGTTTTCCGCAACGCAAAACCCAGCAAGGCCGACTACCGCATCTTTCATCCGAAAACAGTGGAAGGCCCCAACGACTTCGATACGATGAAGGAGGTCGTGTTTCGCCGTTACCGCCGCATGTTGGATGAAGGTGAAACGCTGCCGCAACTCATCATCATTGATGGTGGCAAAGGTCAGTTGAGCGCAGCTATCGAAAGTTTGGTGAAGCTTGACTTGTATGGAAAGATTGGCATCATCGGTATTGCAAAACGGTTGGAGGAGATCTATTTCCCCGGCGATAGTTTGCCTATCTACCTAGACAAGCGCAGCGAGTCGCTCAAGCTCATTCAACGTCTACGCGACGAGGCGCATCGCTTTGGAATTACGAAGCACCGCGACCGCAGAAGCAAGGATGCGATACGCTCAGAGCTCACCGACATCAAAGGAGTGGGCATGCACACCACGCAAGCGCTCATTCACCATTTCAAGACGGTTCAGGCCGTGAAGGAAGCGAGTTTGGAGGAGTTGCAGAAGGTGGTCAATAACAAAATGGCGGATTTGGTTTTTAGCCATTTTAATCGAGAGTAATACAAAAGAAAAAGCCGGGTCAAGCCCGGCTTTTTCTTTTGAAGTCTTTTGCTGTTAGTGCTGAATCACCAAACGCTTGCTCGCTGTTTTGCTGCCCTCAGTGAGAGTCACAACGTAGATGCCTTCCGTAAGTGTCGCAGTTTCGATTTGGTTGTTGCGCAACTGCTCCTGGCGAACCAATCGGCCGCTGATGTCGCTGATGGTTACGCTTGCATTTGTATCCCAACCTGAAATGGTAACACGGTCGTTGGCCGGATTCGGATAGAGTCCAAAGCTCGCTTGCATTTCGGTTACAGACTGTGCTATGGCGCAGTTGCCTTCCATCGAAGCATTCATGTACTCAATCATACCGGCTTCCATACTCTGCAGTGTGAAGTCAATAGTGGCGTCACAAGGGTATGGACCGGCGAGGAACTGACCCGGTTCGGTCATCACCATCATTTGGTTATCGAAGCTTGTGCTTAACACGTATGGAGCTCCGTTTCCTTCGTCCATCATTTCAACACGCACCCAGAATTGGTTGTTGATTTCATCCGGCAACATGGTCATACCCATGAAAGGGGGCACCATTTCATAAATACAAGTTCCGTCATCGTACCACGCCCAAGCGTCGTAATTGAGGGCCGATGGGTTGGTACAACCGAAGCACAAATTGCAGGAGCCATTATCGCAAGTAGCATCAGCGTTGTAGTTGCAGGCTGAAGGGTCTGTGCAGCCCGCAATTTCTGACGTATTGCTTACAGAGATCAGTTCGTAATAGTTGGTAGAATTTGCTGTGCCCGAGTAGAGAACAACTCCGTTTTGATTGGTAATTTCAAGTTCAATCGGGTTGCCGGTCAGCGAATAAACCTGCATGGTGAAGCAGTCGTTGAGCGAGCAAAATCCACTTTGTGCAGGATAGATACCGCCGTAGTAATTCATGTTAGCATCTGCGATGTACCAATAGAACTCTTCGGAAGCACTCATGCTATACCAGTTGTTGTAGCAGCAAGAACCATCGTTCTGGGTTGCATTCGGGTTGTAATTAGGTGCAGTAGGATCGGTGCAGCCCAAGCAGCTGTAATCACAATTCAAGTAATCCATGCATTCTGCTGAGGAGTCGTAGTTGCATGCTGAAGGGTCAGCGCAACCAAGCGTTACCCCATTGAGCGCAACGGTCACGGCATATTCGTAATAACCAATCGTGCCGCTATCGATGGTGTTTCCGGCGGCATCGAAAATGGTGTAGTTCACATCGGTGCCATCGTATGAAAAGGCAGAAAGCTGGAAGCATGAACCTGTGATACAGAATCCATTTTGTGCAGGATAAGTACCGGTGCTGTAAGAGTAATCAGTCAAAGAGGTAATCGACCAATAGGTCGGCCCTGAAAACTCGAGTGTATACCAATCGTTGTAGCAGCAGGTGCCGTCGTCGATTGTAGCGCCCGGATTGTAGTTGGGAGCTGAAGCATTGGTACAGCCGTAGCAGCTGAAGTCACACGCGTTGTAGTCAGGGCAATTGACCGTTGGGTCGTAGTTGCACGCGTAGTAAATACCACAGCCGATGGTTGGGTTTTCTGAGAGGGTCAACTCAACCCCGCCAAAAATCGGATTCACATTCCCGCTGGTAATGACGGTATTGTCGAGCGAGATACTCGCACTGAAGTTGGTAAGCGAATAGTCGTCGGGATAGGCAGTGAAGGAAAGACATCCCTCATCGAAGCAAAAGCCGGTGGTTTCGGGATAATGACCTGAACCTCCGCTCGAGCCATCGCTTGAGTATGCATACCAGTAGCCAGGGGCTGAAAGCTCCACTTCGTAGTACGAAGCGTAGCAACAGGTGTTGCTGCTGAGTGTGGCATTCGGGTCGAAGTTGGAAGCTGTTGGGTCGGTGCAACCGTAACAGTCATAACTGCACATCGAATAGTCGGAGCAAGTGGCAGTAGGTTCGTAGTTACATGCGTAATAGTCGAGGCAACCGGTGGTTGCATTGTTAGCGAAGCTTAGCGCCGAGTAATAATAACTATTCGCACCTGAGGCAACCACTTGGCCTGTAGCATCGGTCAAGGTCCATTCAAAGTTTTCACTCGTGAGGCTCCACAAGTCGATAAAGAAACAGCCATCGGGCAGGCAGAACCCGGTTGATCCCGGGAATACACCGCCGGCGGAAAAGGCCGTTTGGTGGTTTCTCACGCTGTATTGGAATTCGCCCGTGCCCGAAAGGGTGTAGGATTGCGTGCAACAAGAACCGTCATCCAACGTGGCAGTAGAGTCGTAGTTGGCCGCTTGCGGATTGGTGCATCCGTAGCAATCGTAGGTGCAGAGCGCATAAGATTGGCAAGTTGCTGCAGGTGCGTAGTTGCAAGCACTCGGGTCGCCACAGCCGGGTGTTCCGTCGCCCATTGTAAAGGTGATGGGGTAAGGCGTTTCAATAGTTTGGCTGAAAACAACTTCGCCGTTTGCGTTAGTAAAGGTAAATTGAGCTGATCCCTGATAGATCGGTGAGTAAATGCTGATGAAATAGCAGCCTTCGGGTACACACATCGCTGTTCCGTTAAGCATGCCATAGCTGAAGCTTCCATCCAGAGAGGTTAAGTACCAATTTATTCCAAGATCATCCGTAGTGCCGGAAACCGTTCCGGTGAGGTAGTTGGTTGCTGAGCAGCAAGTGCCGTCATCGATGGTGGCTGCCGGGTTGTAATTGACAGCTTGGGGATTGGTGCAACCCATGCAACTGTAATCGCAAGAGGTGTAGTCATAACACGTAGCGTTTGCGTCGAAGTTGCATGCCATCGGGTCGAGGCAGCCGGGTATTCCGTTTGTGCTGCTTATAATCCCGTAATCGTAGAAGTTGTCGGTGTTTTGCCCCTGCAAAACAATATTTCCCTGGTTGTCTGAAATAGACCACGTGAAGGTGCCCACGCCCATGTAGTTCTGCACGTTTACAGAGGTGCACACTTCAGGAATACATACTCCAGTCTGAGAAGGGAATTCAGCAGCTCCGAGGTAACCGAGTTGGTCGTTGTAAAACGAGAAATAGCATGCCTCGCTGGCGTTTACCTCATACCACACCCCATCATAACAGCAGGTGCCGTTATCACCCGTTGCATTTGGGTCGTAGTTGGCCGCGGCCGGATCGGTGCAACCCCATTCGGTCTGTGCAACAGAAACTGCCGAAATGAGCAGGGCAATAAGTAGTGTGAATAGTCTCATAATGCCTTTTTGTATATGCGGGTCAACCAAATAACACCCTACCCAGGCAAACAGTTGCTTAGAACTGGAAATAAATTTTCGGGTGTTGAATTGCTAACGAGACGATGTGCGCAACAAGCCGTTCTATTTGCTGTTCTATGGACCCGCAACACTAGTTTTGTTGGTAAGCAGAAAGCCATGGCAAAAAAGACATCCAATAACTTCTCAGGTAGAGCCCGTGTGCTCTGGATCGCAGCATTGACCCCTGTGTTTCTGATTGTAGGTGTATTGGCCACGGCCATGTTAAGCGGCTTGCCCGACGTGGATTTGTTGGCCAATCCGAAGGTGAGCCTGGCCTCACAAGTAGTGTCTGCCGATGGGCGCACATTGGGAGCCTATTACAAGGAAAATCGCAGCGATGCAAAGTTCAGTGAGTTGCCACCTCAGCTGGTCAATGCGCTTTTGGCAACCGAAGACGTTCGTTTCCGTGAGCACAGCGGGGTGGATTATTGGGGCTTGTTTCGGGCCGTGTTCACGGCGGGTCAAGGCGGGGGTGGTTCTACCATCACCCAGCAGTTGGCCAAAATGCAGTTCACGAAGGAGTACCAGAACGTCTCGATTGTAAAGCGAGGTTTTCAAAAAATCAGAGAGTGGATTATCGCTTGTCAGATTGAGCGACTGTACACAAAAGATGAAATCATTGCGCTGTATCTGAACCAATACGACTTTTTGAATCAAGCAGTGGGCATTAAGTCGGCGGCGCATATCTATTTCAATATCACTCCGGACTCCTTGAATGTCCAGCAGTCGGCCATGCTCATCGGCATGCTGAAAAACTCTTCACTGTTCAATCCGCTCAAGCGCGATTCACTGGTGTTGAAACGTCGAGAAGTGGTGCTCGATCAAATGGTGAAGTATGATTTCTTGTCGGAAACGGAATATGACTCCTTACGTGCTTTGCCTCTGGGCATCGACTTTCAGCGCATGAGCCACGATGAGGGTTTGGCGCCTTACTTCCGCGAAGTACTTCGCGGAGAGCTGGAAGAATTGCTTCAGCAAAAAGATGAAAAGGGAAATTTGAAATACGCCAAGGCCGATGGGGAGCCGTATGACATTTACCGCGACGGACTAAAAATTTTCACCTCCATCGATTCACGCATGCAGGAGTATGCCGAGTGGGCTGTTCATGAGCATTTGCGAAAGGAGTTGCAGCCGGCATTTACCAAAGACGTGGCCCGCCGCAAATCGGAGAATTATCCGTTCTACAACGGCATCAGCAAGAGCAATCGCGAGGCAATCATGAAGCGCGCTATCGAGTCGAGCGAGCGTTACATGATGCTTACGGGGAAACTCTGTCCCGATTGCAGTCGTCCGGGTTTTTACATTCGAAAGGAAAAGGGTGAAAGCGGAGAAGTATACCATTGCCAGGAGTCGAAAGATGGTTGCGGACATCAGTGGCAGGCCTTGTCGGAAGCCGAAATTGACGCCATCATGAAGAAACCCGTGAAGATGAAGGTGTATCATCACATGGGTGATAAGGACACCTTGCTTTCTCCGCTGGACAGCATTAAGTACACCAAGAGTATTCTGCACGCTAGCATGATGTCGGTCGATCCGCATACCGGTCAGGTAAAATGTTGGGTGGGTGGCATCGACTTCAAGCACTTCAAATTCGATAATGTGCACCAATCGGCGCGTCAGGTGGGTTCTACCTTCAAGCCGCTCGTGTATGCCACGGCGCTTCGCATGGGTAAATCACCCAAAGACGCGGTGGATGGCTCACAGTTTTGCTGGGGAAGCTGGTGTCCGCAAAACAGCGGAGGTGGCTACGGCAGTTACACAATGCGCTGCGCACTGGCCAACTCGGTCAACACCGTTGCCGCGCGCATGGCACAGCAATACGGCATCGACAACATCATCAACCTTGCGCGCCGCTTGGGCATCACTTCGCATCTTGATCCCGTTGGACCGCTCTCGTTAGGTGCAGCCAACATACCGTTGTATCAGATGGTAGGCGCGCTGAGTTCATTTGCCAATCAGGGTGTGTACATCAAGCCCACCTTCCTGTTGCGCATTGAAGACAAAAACGGAACACCGATTTTCGAGTCAGAGCCAACGGTAGAGCAAGCCATCGACCCATGTGCCGCCTACGAAATGATCAGCATGATGAAGGCCGTAGTGGATGGTAGTTGTGGAAGCGGTACAGGCGTTCGTTTGCGCAACCCGGGTAAAGCCTATGGCGGCATCAACTACCCAACGGCCGGTAAAACAGGTACCACGCAAAACAACACCGACGGATGGTTCATTGGTCTAACCCCCGATTTGGTAACCGGTGTTTGGGTGGGAGCGCAAGACCCAACGGTTCGTTTTAGCAGCACGGCAATAGGCCAGGGAGCCAACACCGGCTTACCTATTTACGGCTACTACATGAAGAAGGTGTATGCCGATTCGAAGCTCGATATTTCGAAGGGCGACTTTGACGTTCCGATGGGATGCGAAGCCCGCACCACGCCAAGTGCAGGAGGCCCTGTAGGGCTCGACGATTATGACGAGCTGTTTGGAGAGGGCGACCAGGAGTCTGACGAAAATCAATCTGCACCCGTGGGATTGCCGCGCGAAACGGAAGAGTACATTCCATCTGATTCGACTAACTTTGACCCGTACTAAAGGTCAATGTACTATGCCAATTAATAAAGTAGTGAAGAACGCCCAAGAGGCGTGTAGCGGAATTACCGACGGCATGACGCTCATGGTGGGCGGCTTCGGTTTGTGCGGAATTCCGGAAAATTGCATCACTGAATTGGTGCGCACAGGCGTGAAAAATCTCACATGTATTTCAAACAACGCTGGGGTGGATGATTTTGGATTGGGCTTGTTGCTTCAAACCAAGCAAGTGAAGAAGATGATTTCTTCTTACGTGGGCGAAAACGATGAGTTCGAACGTCAGATGTTGAGCGGTGAGCTGGAGGTAGAGTTGATTCCGCAGGGAACACTCGCCACGCGCTGCATGGCTGCGGGTTATGGCATGCCGGCAATTTTTACACCTGCGGGTGTGGGTACAGAAGTGGGTATCGGTAAAGAGGTGCGCAATTTCAACGGCAAGAATTACTTGCTCGAGCATGCGTTTGATTCAGACTTCGCGCTGGTGAAAGCGTGGAAGGGCGATTCGAAAGGTAACCTGGTGTTTCGCATGACAGCGCGCAATTTCAACCCACTCATGGCGATGGCCGGAAAGATTACGATTGCAGAAGTAGAGGAGTTGGTGCCAGATGGCGGGTTGGATCCGGATATGATTCACACACCCGGTGTCTACGTGCACCGCATTTTCCAAGGCAACAATTACGAAAAACGCATTGAGCAACGCACCGTGCGTCAGCGCTCATAATTAAATCAGGCAACGACATGGCACTCGATAAAATAGGCATCGCCAAGCGCATTGCGCAAGAAGTGAAAGACGGTATGTATGTCAATCTCGGCATTGGCATACCCACACTTGTAGCGAATTATTTACCCACAGGCATAGAGGTAGAATTGCAGTCTGAAAACGGTTTGTTGGGCATGGGTCCTTTTCCGTTTGCAGGCGACGAAGATGCCGATTTGATTAACGCAGGAAAGCAAACCATCACGATGCTGCCGGGCAGTGCAGTGTTTGACTCTGCAATGAGTTTCGGTATGATACGCGCGCAAAAAATTGACCTCACGATTTTGGGTGCGATGGAAGTGAGCGAGCACGGTGATATTGCCAACTGGAAGGTTCCGGGTAAAATGGTGAAGGGCATGGGCGGTGCGATGGATTTGGTGGCTTCGGCCAAGAATATCATCGTAGCCATGCAACATTGCGACAAAGCAGGTAACTCGAAGTTGTTGCCGCATTGTACGCTGCCACTGACAGGTGTAGGTTGTGTGAAGAAAGTGGTGAGCGATTTGGGCGTGTTCGACATCCACGACGGCGCGTTTCACTTGGTTGAATTAGCTCCCGATGTCACGCTTGATGAAGTGCGGGCGAAGACCGCAGGGAAGTTGATTATTCACTAGCGATTTGAATTAACCGCAAAGTCGCAAAGAAACTTCGAGAGATTTTCTGCGTCTCTGCGGTTAAATAAAATATACCTTCTAGTTAATCTCGCACCGCATGAAACAGCCGCTCACATTCCTTGTATTCGTTCTCGTGATTACATCGTGTTCGATTGAGCGCAGGCATTATTTGCCGGGGTACCACATAGAAGGGCGATGGACGAAGGGCCAAGGACGAAGTGCAAAGGGCGATGTGCGAATTATGATCTGTGAAGAAGATAGGAGGTCTTTGAATCAATGCATGGATAAGCTTGAGTTAACCGGAGAAATTAGTGAGGCGGTTCCGGTATTTGTAACTAAAAAAAATTCTAGTACACTCCGCTCCTCGAATCCAGACTGCGCCCCCGAGTCTTCGGTCTCTGGTCCTAATGACCTCGCACATCGCGCTTCGTCCTTTGCCCTTCGTCCTTCGCCCTTCGATTCCGACACCCTCAAAAAACCTTTCAAGCCCCAACAGCAATATCGCGAGGTAGATCCCGTGGGTAAGGCCTCTGTAATTGTTGTTTTAGCAGGTGTAGCTTTACAAAAGATTGCCGGCATGCTGACTTGGTTTGAGGTAGTCATGCCATTGACGTTTGGTCCTGCCATCTTCATTCCTGCCTTGATAGTTGCCGTTATAGGCGTAGGGTTGTCTGCTTACAGCGCCTATCGCGTGCGCAAGTATCCCGAGAAGTATAAAAAGAATGAATGGGGCAAAGCTGCGCTGGCTATTCTCGGTTGGCAGGTATTGATGACTGTGTTGTTTGCGTGGTTGCTGGTGTGAGTACTGGGGACTGAGTACTGGAGACGGGTAGGGCAATTATCTTGTTGAATGGCGTGAATGCCAATTGGAAGTTCTTTATTGGGGAATACCTGTCAGCAGTAAAAGTCAGTGTCGCAACTGTCTCCAGTCCTCAGTCCCCAGTCTCCACCTCCACGCTCACACTCTCAACCTGCCCTCCCATCGGCGCGTTCACTTTGGTGATGCGCACCCACACACTATCGACCATGGGCAACGCTCCTTTCAGAGCGTCTTTGATGCGGTGTGCCACGGTTTCGATGAGCTTGGCGCGCACGGCCATCTCGCTGTATACGATTTCGCGCACGAGCACATAGTCTGCCGTTTGTGAGAGGTCGTCGCCGGCTGCGGCACCACTGAAGTTGAGTTCAAGAGCGACATCCACGACATAATCGCCGCCGATGATAGCTTCTTCTTCCCAGCAGCCGTGGTAGGCGTGCATACGCATGTTGTTGATGGTGATGCGCGACATCTTATTTGTTGGCTTTTGCCCAGGAGTCTTTCAAAGTCACCGTGCGATTGAAGATGAGTTTGTCGGATGTTGAATCCAAGTCGGGAGTGAAATAACCCAAACGAATGAACTGGAACTTTTCGCCCACCTTGGCGTTGCGCAAATCGTTTTCAGCCATGGCGTTGGCAACTACGTGCAAGCTGTTCTCGTTTATGTAGCTCTTGAAGTCGCCTTCTTCAGCCGATGGATTCTCCACCTTGAACAAACGGTCGTATAGATTCACTTGCACCGGAACCGCATGCGATGCGCTCACAAAGTGCATGGTGCCTTTCACGTTGATTCCGCTCGTGTCGTTGCCACTGCGGCTTTCCGGAACATACGTGCAGTGAACCTCCGTGATATTGCCATCCGCATCTTTCACAAACGATTCGCACTTGATGATGTAGGCATGTTTCAAACGCACCATCAAGCCGGGACCAAGCCGGAAGAATTTCTTCGGTGGTTCTTCCATGAAGTCATCGCGTTCAATCCAAAGTTCACGACTGAATGGAATCTCGCGCGATCCGCCACCGCCTTCCACTTCGGGATTGTTCTCGCCGTGCAACATTTCTACTTTACCTTCTTCGTAGTTGTCGATGACGAGCTTAATAGGGTCAAGCACCACCATGCGGCGTGTAGCAGACTTGTTGAGGTCTTCACGAATACAGAACTCAAGCAAGCCAACATCGATAACGTTCTCTCTGCGGGCAATTCCCACAAGGTCGCAGAAGTGACGAATGCTCTCGGGTGTGTAACCACGGCGACGCAAACCGCTCACAGTGGGCATTCGTGGATCGTCCCAACCGTTGACGTGCTTCTCGTTGACGAGTTGCAGCAGCTTGCGCTTGCTCATTACCGTGTAGTTGAGGTTGCGACGCGCAAACTCATATTGCTGACTCGGGAAAATGCCGAGCTTCTCGATAAACCAATTGTAAAGCGGCTTGTGCACTTCGAATTCGAGCGTGCATATCGAGTGGGTGATTTCTTCAATCGAATCGCTTTGTCCGTGCGCGAAGTCGTACATCGGATAGATACACCACTTGTCGCCCGTGCGGTGGTGATGCGCAAACTTGATGCGGTACATCAACGGGTCACGCAGGTGCATGTTGGGCGACGACATGTCAATCTTCGCACGCAATGTTTTTTCACCTTCCTTGAATTCTCCTGCACGCATGCGACGGAACAAGTCGAGGTTTTCTTCTGCGCTGCGATCACGGAACGGCGAGTGCTTGCCGGGTTCGGTAGGCGTACCTTTCATCGATGCAATTTCTTCTGCTGAACTATCGTCTACATACGCCAAGCCTTCGCTGATGAGCTTTTCGGCAAATGCATACATCGTATCGAAGTAATCGCTCGCATAAAATTCATTGGCCCATTCAAAGCCAAGCCACTTGATGTCGTTGCGAATGCTGTCGACATACTCGGTGTCTTCGGTGACTGGGTTTGTATCATCAAAACGCAAATTGGTTTTTCCGCCAAACTGTTTTGCCAGTCCGAAGTTTAGGCAAATCGACGTAGCGTGACCGATGTGCAAATAGCCATTCGGCTCCGGCGGGAAGCGCGTAAGGACGCGGCCGCCGTGTTTGCCGTTCTTTATATCTTCTGCAATAATCTCTTCGAGAAAATTGGGTCCTCTTTGAATGTCCATGGGTCTAATTTATTGCGCGATGTGTTGCAATGCGCGCGTAATACGTTCGTTCGTTTCTGTTTTTCCGAGTAAGGCAATCATGCCAAGTAAATCTACGCCTCCGCCTTGTCCGCTGATGATGACGCGGAACAGCTGCAGCACTTCGCCCGGTTTTAGGTTGTGAGCAGTGGCTGTTGACTTAATGGTTTCGTCGATGTGCAAAGTCTCAAAAGAAGGCAAGGCGACTAGCGCTGCTTGCAACGCTTCGAAGAAAGGCCTCAACTCAGG
>CAMAYP010000036.1 GCA_945862415.1 Chryseobacterium gleum
GACTTCGGGATTTGGGTTTCGTAATATTCCTTGAACGTTCCATTCTCGTACTTGCGTCGTGTTTCCTTACCGCGCTTATAGAGCAAGGCAAGTTTCAGTTTGCCATCGGGATAATTGTAATACCACGTGCCATCCTGCAAACCCTTGTAATACTTGCCTTCGCAATCAACAATGCCCGAATCGAACCACTGCTTAAAAGCCCCTTCCTTTTCCCCTGCGGAGTAGGTTCCCTCTGCCTTCTTCTTTCCATTTTCGTAGTACTCTGTAAATGCCCCCTCTGTTCGTCCGTTGCTATACGTTTCGATTTTCAGCAATTGGCCACCGTCGAAAAAATATTTGCACGTACCATCGAGTAGCGAGTCCTTGTAATTTTCATCCGACACCAATTTGCCCGACTCATTCCAGATTCGCCAGTTTCCATCTTTTCGCTTCTTCACAAACCGCCCTTCTGAGGCCTTCGTTTCCCCATCGGGGTGAAAGAAAACGGCATCCACAACCGTGGTGTCCTGGACGTGATTCATGGTCGCCGCCAGCGTTCCATCGGGGTAGTAGCGCTGCCACACACCGCTCGGCTTGCCGTGGTCATACTTCCCCTGGTAGAGCATATTGCGCGTGTCTTTCCATTGTTGCACCCACAAACCGTCACGCTTTCCCTTCGCGTCATTCTTGTTGTAATCGACACCGGCTGTTCCGGCGGGATACTGTGTTCCCGGTTTGGGTTGCGCTTGCAGGGCTACTATAGCCATGGCCAATACGAGTGTTAGCGCGTATTTCATTATTCTATCCATAATCGTTTCAAAGATGCTAAGGGAATCGCCTCAAACAGCAAGTGTGTGTAATTCCTGCCGCGATGTGCAAAAGAACGCTTGTTGTTCGAGCAAAATTGCGTGCTAATTTTGCGCGCCGGTTAACAGGTTGTTGACCGCATCCTAAAAAAAAATTCCATCATGAAAGTAACCGTAGTAGGTGCAGGCAACGTAGGCGCTACCTGTGCTGATGTTCTCGCTCAACGCGAGATTGCCAACGAAATCGTGCTCGTCGACATCAAGCCGAACTTCGCTGAAGGCAAAGCGCTCGACATTTGGCAAACTGCCCCCATCAATTTGTATGACAGCCGCACCATTGGCAGCACAGATGATTACAGCAAAACAGCCGATTCGGATGTAGTTGTTATCACGTCCGGTCTTCCGCGCAAACCGGGTATGAGCCGCGATGATTTGATCGCTACCAACGCAGGTATCGTGAAGACAGTTACTGAAAACGTAATCAAGTATTCGCCCAATGCCAAGATTATCGTCGTAAGCAATCCGCTCGATGTTATGACCTACTGCGCATACCTCACAGCCAAGGTTGACAGAAGCCGAGTGTTTGGTATGGCCGGTATTCTCGACACCGCTCGTTACCGCGCATTTTTGGCCGAGGCGCTCAACTGCTCACCAAAAGATATTCAGGCTGTATTGATGGGTGGCCACGGCGACACCATGGTTCCACTTCCACGCTACACAACCGTTGGCGGTATTCCGGTAACCGAATTGATTTCAGAAGAAAAATTGAACGCCATCGTTGAGCGCACCAAAACAGGTGGCGGCGAAATCGTAAACCTACTCGGCACCTCAGCATGGTATGCACCGGGTGCTGCTGCAGCGCAAATGGTGGAAGCCATCGTTCGCGACCAGAAGCGTATCTTCCCTTGCTGCGTTTGGTTGCAGGGCGAATACGGTTTGAATGACATCTATCTCGGCGTTCCCGTTGTATTGGGTAAAAACGGTGTAGAGAAAATCATCGAGCTTCAACTGAATGAAAGCGAGAAAGCATTACTCGATGCTTCAGCGAAGGCAGTTAAAGAAGTAATGAATGTACTCGACAACATGAATGCGAATGCGTAATTGCAATTCGATTGAATAAAAAAAGGCGCCGCGTGGCGCCTTTTTTTTATGAAGTAAATCCTACTATTATTTCTTTTTGGCAGGCTGCAAAGTTGGTTTTGCAGTTTCCTTCTTTGTCTCCTTAGCTTCCTTCTTGGCAGGCTCTGTTGCAGGAGCAGCTGGCACATCCGGAATGATAGGAGCAGTAACCATTACAGGCTTCTTCTTTACGAACTTCAACTCATCGATGATGTTCTTACCGCCCATCAATTTTTCCACTACGAACAATACGTAGCGAATGTCAACTGATATGGTGCGCTGCAATTCAGGTTCGAAGGCGATATCGCCGCTCATAGCCTCCCAGTTGCCATCGAACGCAATACCTACGATGTTACCATCGCCGTCGATCACAGGGCTACCTGAGTTTCCTCCAGTGATATCGAGGTTGTGAATGAAACAAGCAGGCAATTCGCCTTTACTGTTGGCATAACGTCCGAAGTCTTTCTTCGTAATCAAATCAGCAAGTTTATCAGGCACAACGAACTCCGGATTGGTGTTGTCGAGCTTTTCCATAATACCCGCAGCAGTGGTGTAATAATCATAATGAACGGCGTCAGCCGCTTTGTAATCATCCACAACACCGTATGTGATACGCATGGTGCTGTTCGCATCGGGAGCGTAAGCCTTACCCGGGTTCATTTCGCGCAAACCTGCAACGAATTGACGCATGCCCTTGTTAAACTTCGCAGTTGGATTCATGCCACGGAATTTCATGGCGTGTTCATTGGCACTTGTAGCGGTGATGAACGCCAAATCTTTGTCAATCACCTTCGCGCTTGGCTTGGCCAAAAATGCCATCAGACGCGCCTTATCCGTGAAGATAGATGAATCAAATAACTTATTGGCATACGCTGCTGCGTTGCCTTTGTATTTCGAATCAAGTGTTGCGTGCCAAGTTGGACGATCTTCTGTAATGCGCGAACGGTAGAGGTTCGTGAGATTCACGAATACTACTTTGTCTGTAGCTGCGTCATACTCTTTGAAATGCGCTTCGATGTCTGCGTTCAAAGAGGCAAGACCTTCCTTGCGTTTCGCTTCATCCGTTTCAGCCAAAATTTGCTTGATAGCCTCACCCAATTCAGCTGCGAAGCCCATGAATTCAGCACCACCTGCACCGCAAAGCGATGAATACGTGGACGCCTTCACATACGGATCCCACTCACCATAGTATTCCTGCACCATTTTGAGCGTCTCTCCATATTTCGACTTGGTGGTGCCGTTGCCATTCAACCAACGCGTGAAATCCGTTTCGATTTTCGCCTTATCGCTCTTCACATCCAAACGCTTCAAACCGCGCGTTTGGCCAATGTAGTATTTCCATCCGTTGGCCGTTGAAGCATACTTCGCGGCATACATCAATCGCACGCGTGCATCCTTATCCATCACACTCTTCCAGCTTTCGAGTTTCATACCGAGGCACTCGATAAGCGCCGGGTTGCGGGTGTCAACTGCTTGCTGAATACCATACGAAGTAAGGTAACGGCTTGTGCGGCCCGGGAAACCCATGATCATGGTGAAGTCGCCTTCAGTCACACCATCGATATTCACAGGCAAGAAATGCTTTGGCTTGTAAGGAACATTGTCCTTGCTGTAGGCCGCAGGCTGGTTGTCCTTGCTGGCGTAGATGCGCAACATCGAGAAGTCGCCTGTGTGGCGAGGCCACATCCAGTTGTCGGTATCACCACCAAACTTTCCAACGCTCTCGGGCGGGTTACCCACCAAACGGATGTCGCTGAAGGTTTGATAAACCATCATGTAATATTCGTTGCCGTAGAAAAACGACTTCACTTCTACTTCAAACTGGCCATCCTTTGTATTGGCACCCACCAGCTCCTTCGACTTCGCGGCAAGAGCCTTGTCGCGATCGGCCTCCGACATACCATCGTTCACCGCTGCAAGCATTTGTTGAGTCACATCTTCAATGCGCACCAAAAACGAAATCTTGAAGTCAGCAATTGGCAGCTCTTCGGCGAAGCTCTTCGCACAAAAACCATCGAGCAACAAGTTGTTCTCTACGGTTGAAAGCGTTTGAATTGCATCGTAACCACAATGGTGATTGGTAAAAATCAAACCCTTGTCGCTGACTACCTCTCCGGTGCACTGTCCGTAATTCAAACGCACAATTGCATCCTTCAATGATGCTGTGTTGATGCTGTAGATTTCTTCTTTGGTAAGATTGAGACCAAGCCCTTTCATTTCGGCTTCGTTCATGCGGTTGAGCAAACTTACCAGCCACATACCCTCGTTGGCCAGCAAGGAAGCAGGCAACAACGAAAGCAGAAGCACTGCGATATGCATTGTTCTTTTCATGTTGATTGATGATTGATTTTGAATGGTTAATTATTGAGATAAACTTATTCTTGACTGCTTGCACCCGCAGGTTTCCACGTCTGCTTCTCAATCAGAGAATCGAGCTGAGTGTATAACATGCGCAATGCTGCAGGACCTTTATATCGGTTACGAACGCTGTGCAATTTACCGTGATGGGCAATGCCGGTTTTGATGTTGGGCAAATCTTGCACGTTCTCGTTGTCGTATACGGGCTTCAATTCGAAATACCCGATTTCGTTGGCCTTTTGCACCACTTGTTCGATGTCTGCGTACGATACCGTTGCTTGAAAACGGCCAATCCGATCGACGTGGTTTTTTCCGACATACACTGCACGTCCGTCCTTCATCACCGTCAGTTCGAAAATGGGACACATTCCAAAGCAAGCGCCTCTTGAATAATACAGCATCGTATCGGTCGATACCTGATTGGTTTGTGCAACCGCAACCTTTTCCTCAACGGGTTGCACAGGGCTCTTCTTCGCACTGCAAGCCGCAAGCAACAATGAAAGAGATATGAGTATACTGAATCGCATCACTTTTTACCTTGTTGAGCCAACTTCTGACGCTGAGCCTTTTGTGCATCCTCCAAACGCTGCATAAAGCTGCTCTTGGTTTGGGGCTTCTTTTTATTTGCGTCGATCTTCGCACGAATGGCATTCTCGTCAATGAAGTACTTCTTGATAGCCCACATCTGACCGATGCTTACCATATTGGCCATGAAGTAATACAAACTTAATCCGGAAGGTTGGCCATTGAAGAAGAACAGCATCATTACCGTGAAGATATTCATCATAACCGTCATATTCGGCATGCCGGGCTGCTGAGCCATTTGCGGCTGACTGCCCATGCTGAGCTTCGAATAGAAGAAAGTGGATATACACATCAGAATGGTAAATCCGCTTACGTGGTTACCATAGATGGAGCTGAGCACAGGTATGTGTTGCTCCCAGCTTACGATACTGTCATAGGCAGCCAAGTCATCGGCCCACAGGAAGCTCTTTCCGCGCAATACAATCTCCGCCGGGAAGAAACGGAACATGGCATACAAGATTGGCATTTGCAACAAGACCGGTATACAGCCGGCAAACGGATTCACTCCTGTTTGTCTATACAGTGCCATGGTAGCAGTTTGCTTCCCCATTGGGTCCTTGCCATCAAACTTCTTATTGATCTCGTCAATTTCCGGCTTCAGCACACGCATTTTAGCGCTGCTCAAAAAGTTCTTCCATGTAATGGGAAACAATACCGTTTTGATACAAAGTGTGACCAAGAGTATAATCAAACCCCAGCTGCCAATGAACGATGAGAAGAACCAGAACAATGGACGCACGCAATAGCGATTGACTGTGCCGATAATGCTCCAACCGTAATCAATTACACGGTCAATTTCCTCGGTATTCAACTTCTTCAGTTCCTTGTAGTCATTGGGCCCGAAGTAAAAAGTCATTTCTCCGAAGGCATTCTCGCCTCCCTTCATGGCCAACAACAATTTCGACTGATACAACTTGGTGTGCACGCTGTCTTGCGGCACGTTCACTTGCATATACGAGCCAACCTGAAAACCATCTTTTGCTATGACGGCCGCGGAAAAATAATCTTGCTTGTAAGCGACCCATTGCAATTGTTCCTCTGCTGTGTAGCTATCATCGTCCGACTCACTTAAGTAATCACGGTCCTCTTCACCTTCGCGGTAGTAAACCGAGCAGCGGGTGCGCTCTGCCGCAATTCCTTTTTCATTGTTCATGCCGGCTACTGCCCACTCCAATTGAAGGGGTTTGGCTGCCATCTCCAACTCATTGCCCAAACCATTTGCATTCACTTTCACATCCACTGCGTATGCATCGGGCTGAAGGGTGTATACGATGTCCAGATACTTAGATGCGTCCTGAGAGCGCAAACGCATGGTGAGTGTACCCGCATTTTGCGAAGCATCCACATCAGTAGCGCTTGGTTCAAAGTAGAATTCGTCTGATGCAAATTCGCCTTTGCCTGCTACGTTCAATCGCAACTTCATGGATGAATAGGCATCGCTCCACAAGCGAATGTTCTCCTTGGATGCATAGTTTTTATAGCCATCAAGCAGTTCAGCTGAGGCAAACAAGCCACCTTTGCTGTTCAAGGTGAGTTTCACCTTGCTGTTGCGCAACACAGCGCTTTGCTGCTCGCCGGTAACCGCCGAAGCCAACACACCATACTTAGAAACCAGCGCTTGGCTGGCCAACGCCTGCTGCATAGAGTCGGTTTGCGGTGAATCGGCCGACGCAACAACAGCTGGCTGCTCAACAACGGGAGCCGGAGCTTGCGGTGTGGCAGCGGCTGCACTATCCAATGCAGCCTGTTGGGTTTGACGAACTTTCTCTTGCTCGTTGGCTTGATACCACGAAAAGCCCAGCAACAACAAAATCATCAATGTGAAGCCAATCGCGGTGTTTTTGTCAAATTTCATATCGTATATAAAAGGCCGCCAAAAGTCGCCACGAAAAGGGGAAAAGGAAAATAATTTTATGAAAAAGGACGAAATCACATCAGCGCCGAAATACTCCATCGATTCGCCCCATTTTTGCGCTTATGAATGCCCGGAGATATCTGCCTATGTTAGTGGCTACTTGCGCTTTGGTTGCGCTGCAGCTATCTACAGGCAGCGTGCCCATCCCATTGGCATCCGTGTGGGACTCGCTTCTTCTGAGAGAATCTGCTAAAAGCATGCACCTTACCATACTCTGGGATTCACGGGTTCCGCGCACGCTGGCCGCGATACTGGCCGGAGCTGCTCTTTCCTGGAGTGGCATGCTCATGCAAACGCTCTTTCGCAATCCTCTTGCAGGCCCGTCCATGCTGGGCATTAGTTCGGGTGCCAGCCTGGGTGTTGCCCTGTTGGTGCTTGCAGGCGGGGGTGCGGTGCA
This sequence comes from Chryseobacterium gleum, assembly GCA_945862415.1. Lineage (GTDB taxonomy): Bacteria > Bacteroidota > Bacteroidia > Flavobacteriales_D > Sanyastnellaceae > JAIBBG01. Next base: position 7,160 of record CAMAYP010000036.1, read on the forward strand.
GTTGGGCGGCCTGCCCGGCTACATCAGCATAGCCGCAGCAGCTTTTGCAGGGGCTTTTCTATTGCTTGCCTGTGTGCTGCTCATTGCCAATCGATTTGCCAATGAATCGACCCTGCTCATATTCGGCATAATGCTCACCTTCTTTACATCTGCCATTGTTGACGCGCTCCAGTCGCGAGCGGGCAACGAAGCGCTCCGCTCGTATGTGTCGTGGGGCATGGGCAATTTCGGCGATTGCAACTACCTCGAACTGTTGCTGCTCGCAGCCGGGCTAGCCATCAGTATTTTACTTTCACTGAGCATCCTCCCCCGTCTCAACGTGATGCTGCTGGGCGAGCAGTATGCCCAAACCATGGGAGTTGACGTAAAGAGCACACGGACAACCATGATGATTGCAACGGGACTGTTGGCAGGTTGTGCTACAGCGTTTTGCGGGCCGGTTTCGTTCATCGGTTTAGCTGTACCGCACGTTTCACGTTGGATAACCCAATCGGCCGATCACAAAAAAAACATGCTTAGCACGCTCTGGCTCGGTGCACTCATAGCGCTCTCCTGCGACTGGCTCAGCCGTATGAGCGCACTTCCGCTCAACACGATAGCCTCAGCGCTGGGCGCACCCTTTGTGGTATTGCTCATTTTCAAATGGAAACGATTCAGACCGCTGATATGAGAGAAACCAACCAACTCGAAGCGCGGAACCTGGTCCTTTCCTTTCCGGGAAAAACGCTATTGAATGCAACCTCGCTCATCATCGAAAGCGGCATAATTACGTCGCTTCAAGGACGCAATGGCACAGGTAAAAGCACGCTGCTGCGATGCCTTTCAGGTTTGCATGCACCTGTGGCAGGCGATGTAATGCTTAACGGTACCCCCATTTCGAAAATGTCCGTTTTGGAGCGATCACGCTTTATCGGAGCATTGTGGACGGAGCGCGTCCGGATTCCCGGCATCTCCGTACAGGATTTGGTTTTCATGGGAACCTACAACGCACATCGGTCTGCAGAAACGAGCGCAACGCAGCTCGTAAATGAATGCATCGAGGAGCTAGGTATTTCCGATTTAGCCAACAGCCCACTCGACCGTTTGAGCGACGGCGAATTGCAAAAAGCAATGATAGCAAGGGCACTGGCGCAGCGACCGTCTTTTTTGTTGCTAGATGAACCAACCACGTACCTGGATTATGTAGCAAAAGAGGAACTGATGAAAACCCTGTTGCACATCTGCAATTCCAAAGGTGTTGGCATTCTGTTTACCTCGCACGATTTGGACATTATCGCCAAATTCGCCCATAGAAAGCTCGAACTGAAAGATGCAGCGATTGCCCAAATCGACTGATTTTTTCAGCGGAATGAAAACCACAAAAACCTGCTTACTTTCGTGCCCCAATCCATTGCGCTATGAATATTACTGTTGTAGGATCCGGATACGTTGGCCTCGTTACAGGCACTTGCTTCGCTGAAACCGGCAATACCGTTACATGTGTCGATATCGACGCTGCTAAAGTAGAACGAATGAAAAATGGGGAAATGCCCATTTACGAGCCGCACCTCGACGTGTTGTTCGAGCGCAACATTCGCGAACATCGCTTGCATTTTACGACCGACTTAAAAAGTGCTATAGACTCGGCGCAAATCATTTTCCTGGCACTGCCAACTCCTCCCGGAGAAGATGGCAGCGCCGATTTGAGCTACGTATTGAACGTGGCAAATGACCTGGGAAAAATGATTACCGACTACAAGGTTATCGTCGATAAAAGCACGGTTCCCGTTGGAACGGCAGAAAAAGTGCACGACGCCATTGTGAGCAACACGAATGTGCCCTTCGACGTGGTAAGCAACCCTGAATTTTTGCGCGAAGGTTTTGCAGTAGACGATTTTATGAAGCCCGATCGCGTAGTTATTGGCACCAACAGCGCACGCGCACGCAAGTTGATGGAAGAGCTCTACAAGCCGTTCACCCGTCAGGGCAACCCGATTATTTTCATGGATGAACGCAGTGCCGAGCTCACCAAATATGCGGCAAACGCTTTCTTGGCAACCAAAATCTCATTCATGAACGAGATTGCCAATTTCTGCGAGAAAGTAGGTGCCGATGTAGACATGGTTCGCATCGGTATGGGCACCGATACTCGTATCGGTAAGCGCTTCCTGTTCCCCGGCATTGGCTATGGAGGATCATGCTTCCCCAAAGACGTTCAAGCCCTGTTTCACAGCGGCATGCAAAGCCATTACGAGTTCAAGATTCTGAAAAGTGTAATGAATGTGAACGAGCGCCAGAAGACCGTTTTACTCGGACCTATTCTCGATCACTACCAAGGATCACTGACCAATAAGACTATCGCCCTGTGGGGACTTGCCTTCAAGCCCGATACCGACGACATCCGTGAAGCCCCAGCGTTATACATGATTGAGCACCTCCTCGAAGCAGGCGCTAATATTATAGCCTTCGACCCGGAAGCAATGGAAAATGTGAAGCGCCAAAAAGGGTATAAGATTACCTACGCGAATGATCAGTACGACGCATTGAAGGATGCTGACTGCTTGCTCATTTGCACCGAATGGAGCGCTTTCCGCAATCCGGATTTCGAAAAGATGAGCAGCCTCTTGAAGACCAAAACTATTTTCGATGGTAGAAATTTGTACGACCTCGAAAAGATGAATGAGCTTGGCTTCTACTACAAGAGCATCGGGCGTTCTACTGTAGAATCGTAATTGAATCGTTCGAATACCATCGGCTATTTCTCTGTGGATCCATCCGCAGGATTCTCCGGCTTGAAATGATAGTTTACAGTTATAGTCGTTTGGGTCGGTGGTGGCGTTTCTCCTACCCGTGCCTTCCACATGGCATATTCTTCATCGGGCATTTCAGGCTCTAGTTCATGCTGATAGATTTTTCGCTGTGGCCCTTGCTTGCGCCACCAAAAGGCGGCGAGCACTCCAATGATGAAACCGCTGGCATGTCCTTCCCAGGAGACCTTACTATCGACCGGAAACACATACCAAACAAGCGAGCCATAATAGAGCACTACCACAAGCGCCACGCGCAAGAGAAGCGGGTTTCGCCGAATCAAACCACTCACCAGTAAAAAGGCAAACTCTGCATAAATCAAAACACTTGCTCCGATATGATTGCCCTCTCGACCTGAGAACCAAAGAAGAATCGGAGAAAGAAAAAACAACGCAGCAAAAACAGATAGCGCAATGGGTCGATAGAAGTAAAACACAAACGAATTCAATACAAAAAGCGCCATTGAATTCTGCACGATATGCTCTAGATCTCCGTGCAGAAAGTGTATGGTAAAAATACCTCGAAGACCTTCTGCCGTGCGCGGCTTCATACCCCATTCTTTCAATTGAAAGCCTAAATACTCGTCCATTATAAATACAGACCAACAGATAACAAGAAAGAACGCCGACACCATGAGTGCATCGGCAATTCGGGCGCGGTCGGCCTTAAGAGAAGGTATGTTGGAATTAATTGATGAGCGCAATTTGACTAGTCTTCTCTGCTTACTACGGTAATATTACCCTCACGGTTATAACCCTCGCCATCAAGACCCGTTGCAATCAGTTTGTAGTAATAGGTTCCGCTCGATAACTCCTTTGGATCCCATCTATCGTTGATGCCATCCAAGTGATCAACAACCACTCCCCATCGGTTGAAAATATCAATCTGAAGATCATCCATATTGCGGGTTTCAACTAGCCATGTGTCATTCCGGCCATCTCCATTGGGGGTTACAATATTGGGCACAAGCAGCAACTCCGAATCGTAGTATGTTTCAATGGAAAGCGAAAACACCGAAGGACAGCCATTCAAATAAGCGGTCAAAGAAATGGTATGCACTGAAGCGCCATCATAAACAGATAGAACCTGCGCATTGAGATCAGTAGTAAGCAGCGTATCCCCATTACCAAAATCCCATATAAAATAATCGCCGTTGGATAGATTCGTGAACTGCACCTCTACCGGCGGTATTGCGAGTGAATCAGATACCGAAAAGAACGCCACCGGCTGATGTACTATCACTTCGACCGAAGTGGCACCAACGCATCCATTCTCATCTTCGCCCGTTACGGTATAAGTTGTGGTTTGGCTAGGCGCTACTGTTGTCATAAGCTCCAACGGACTTTCTACAGCCTCACCAACCCATTGAGCCTCTGTAATTCCAACTACTTCCAGCACTTCCGATTCACCCGGACACAACTCAAATGGGCCATTGGTAGTAAGGACCGGAGCATCAAATACCGTTACGGTAACCTCTTCGGTTGTAAAACAACCATATATCGACTCACCGGCCACAGTGTAGGTTGTGGTCGAGCTTGGCTGTGCGATGGTCGTGGCTTCTTGAGGCGTTTGTAATGAAGAAGAGGGAGCCCATCCATATTGCGAAGCACCGGAAACGGAAAGGAGCGCCTCCCCTTCCGGACAAATTGCGGTATCGGCCGATACGACCAAATCAGGCAACGGATAAACAACAAGACTGTCGATTACACTTACGCTGCAGACATCATTGTAAGCATACTGAAGGACTGCGGTTCCTTCTCCTGCCAGTTGAGGGTTGAAGTACGATTGATTCAATGCCGTTACTACACCATCACCCGAAAAAGAACCTCCATCATAATTGGCCAGCAATACGAACTCTGTTTGGTCAACGCAAAGACCATCGGGCAACCCCAGTTGAACGTCAGGAAAATCCTCGACGTTCAGAAATAGGCTATCAACGCTCGAGCAGGTGTTGGAAAGTGTAAACGTGAAGAAATGCAAGCCTGGACCCAACAATTCCGGATCCACTATTCCCTGGAGCGAATCAATCAAACCTTCTCCGGACCACAAGCCTTCGGTTGCTGTAACTTCGAGATCAACCGGATCGGAATTCACACAGACAGAAGTAGTTGGGTTGAATTGAATAGACGAATCTTCAACCAGCACCGACACTGTATCTCGGTCGCTGCAAGCTTGATTGTAAACGGCAATCAATTCATGGGTTCCCAGGCCTGCAGCGGCCGGTGAGAAAACACCTTGAGCGGCAGAGGTAATACCCGAGCCCAACCAAGTAAGTTGATTCAAATTTGCATCGAAATTGACCGGCGCGCCCAATTCGCATAGCACCGTATCTGACTGCACTATATGCAAGGGTGTGTAAGTTTCAATAGTTAGTTCCAGCGCACTTTCTGCAGGACAATTACCTCCAAGTGAATAATTCAATACAGCAGAGACCGAATCGACAATTGAAGGATTGAAAATCCCCTGGAGCGAATCAACTACGCCGGGGCCCGCCCATACGCCGCCCGGCGGAGAGGCCTGAAGCACTATGGCTGTATCCAAGCTACAATAAACCGCAGCATCAGCTAACAACAGCTGAGGTGCCGAATCCACCAAAACAAAAACCTCCGTTGGATCGATACAGCTCGATACAGGATCGAATACAATACTCCAGAGTCCTGTGCCCACCACCGCGGGATCGAATATGACTCCGCCATCCGTGTTATCCAGTGGTCCAATCCATTCGCCCTCTGCAATGCTCGACGTTATTAGAATGGCGCTATCAGTCAAACACAAAATACTATCAGTTAAGGTTATCACACTTGAATCAGGCTGAATGTAATCAAAGAATTCAACGTCGGAAGAAATGGATCCGCAAGCGTCGGTAAGCTCGATATTGGAAAGCTTCAACGTGAAGTAAGTATCTACAGTGGGGCCCGGATCCAACAGCAAATTGAGTCCTACGCCATTATTAGGCAATGGAAACGGTGGAAACGATTCCCAAACTATTCCGATACCCTGACTCAACAACGCAGCCTGTGGATAAAAGCGTTCAAGCTGAATAGACGTAAAAACACTGGAGTCACAGCCGGTATCAAGTATCGTGAAATCTTGCCCCTCAACAGGCAAATAGTCCTGAACAATGGGTAACGCTACACTTTGGTTGTCCTGTATAGTCATGCTAGCCGAAACCAACGAGCCATTCGCTCCACCGTAGCAATCGCGCACATGCAAAGCCCATCCCGACTGCGTCACATCACAACCCTCGAGAACCGACCAATCGATGCTTTGTCCATCAGGACCAAACGCACCAAATGTTCCTGCGACATCGAAATTCGATAACTCGCACAAATCATAATTGAGTGAAGAACTATTTGAAAAGCAAAGCCCAACTGCATCAGAATTGTAGCATATCGAATCCGCATTATCGGGTGTTTGAGTTTCGGTAAGCACAACTATTTGAGAACCACAGGCAACTGGAGTTACCAATTCGATACTCAAATCAGCCAATATGGGATGCATGATGTTTAGGCAAATTTCAATCTCCGAGTTCGCATTGAATAAATAAGGCGCATCAAAATTGGCTGGGGGAGGATTGTAATACCCGGTAATATTACCAGCAAAATACAATCCTGATAATTGGACAGTTCCGCAGCCGGGGGGCAAGGTATTCGCATTCATAATCGGCGGAGAGTTGATGCGAGAAACCCAACAAACGTCTTCAAAGGTAACGTCACCTTCGGCATTGGTAACAACAACTCGAAAACCACCAGGGGTCGCATAATAAAAACTTTCGCTTACTTGCAACTGCGCCGAAATAGGCGTCCATGTATTGGTAGTTGAAACAAAGCGATACCATTGCACATTTTGCAATCCATCTCCGCTCCAGGAAACGTTCAGTGCTGCTGTCGAGCCCTGACAAACAAAGTACAAACTATCGTTCGCAACTTGATTGGTATAAGAAGTGGTATCGCGACCCGGACAATTCACACAACTCAACTGAGCATCCATTGCATAAACCAAACCCAGATGGATTAAAATAATCAGTATGACTTGCTTCAAGTAAACCATTGTCTATTTCCCTTCGTGAAAATTTAAACATCCATTACTGTTAGTGCAGCACAAAGAGCGAGGAGGCCCGAAGCATTTTCTTCTCAGATTAATGTAGTTCATAGGATCGTGCAAGCAGAGGCAAATATGGAATAAAATCTTGATTTACAATAAAGTTTAGCTTAATATTCAACTGAAAATCAATACGTGTAAAAAACAAACGCCCCCCGCAAGCGGAGGGCGTTTGAATAAAATATATAACTATCAGATTATTTCTGTATTTGCAGGCGCTCAATTTCGAACGCAGTGCCTGAGCTCAAGCGTACCATGTAGATACCTGTAGACAGACGGTCAGCATCGAATTCAGCCGTGTAAACCGTTCCGGCTTCAACTTCATTGCTGAAGAGGCTACCAACGATACGACCTGTCATATCCAACACTTCCAAGGTCAACTTGCCTGAAGCAGTGCTCATGAAGCTGATGCTAGAGTGGTTGTTGGCCGGGTTTGGCTGAATACCTACAATCGCGATTTCTTCTGCACGACCTGCTTCGTTACCTGCATCAACTGTAGGCATTGCGAAGTTGCTGTCCTGTGAAGAGAACAAGATTGTTTGTGAGCAAGAAGCAGTGTTACCTGCGCAGTCAATAGCAGTCCATGTGCGAATAATGCTGTAGTCTGGGCACTGGTCGATACCGAATGCAAAGTCACCAATACCACCAGACAAACCGCTAGTAATTGGCTGTCCTTCGTAGAGGAATACACCGCTGTAGTTGAACCAGCCACCTGCACCGTTGTCACCGTTGTAATTGTTGGCACCGTCACCAATCTGGAAACCGAAGTATTGGTTCGAAGGAGCGTGAGTTAAGTTCAACAATGAACCTACATGGCTACCCCATCCGGTCAATTCTACTGCAGCACCAGGCTGAAGAATGTAGTACATCCAATCACCGAAGTTAGCATCTTCACCACCGCAATCAGCTTTGAATCCGCTTGGAGACGAATCTGAAGACCAATCGCTCCAAGTCTTTCCGTTACCATAGGTTACGTTGAAATCGAAACCACCGGTTGGGTAAACCACGTTGAACACACGACCTGTTACGGTTACAGAGCCATCGGCATTGTAAACCATTTCAGCAGGTGTATTGGTATCGAGTTGGTACCAACGGTAGTTGCTTGGCAAGCTAAACAAGGCCATAGCCCAATCGTATGGGTAGTTGCATGGGTTGTCGACCGGACGAGCAGGTGTGAACAATTCCAAACCGTTCGTGGCATCAGCCGGACAGTTAATACATGTTTCAACCATGCTAATTGTTACGTTCTCATCACAATTGTCAGTAGCAGTTACTTCTGCAGCTGCAGGTACTGCAGCGTCGCAAGCCAATGTAACGTCACTTGGGCAACCTACCAATACAGGCTCGGTAGTGTCTTCAAATGTGATAGTCTGGTTGAATGCAGCGCTGGCATTTCCGCAAGCGTCAGTTGCAATCCAGCTGCGTACGAAGCTGCTGGTGCAACCGTTAGACTCAGATGGACCATCAATGTACAAGTAATCAACTGTGCTGCAACCATCGGTAGCAATCGGCTGAACTACTTCAGCAGTCTGGTCACACTCATACGTGAATGAAGCTGCATTGTCAGCAGACCAAACCGGAGCAGTTGTGTCGCTGTAGTTAACAGTGAATGAAATTGAAGCTGTGTTACCACAAACGTCAGAAGCAGTGTAAGTAGTTACCGCAGTGTAATTATTTGCGCAGTTACCTGGTACAATAGACTCGCTTGATGTGATAGTAACTTCACCACCACAGTTGTCAATTGCAGATACTGCAGGCAAGCTAACATCCTCACCACACTCTGCATTGAAAGATGCGCTTTCAACGTTGAACACAGGAGCTGTCTCATCCAATACAGTAATGTACTGATCTACTACAGTAGTGTTGCCACAGTCGTCTGTTGCAGTCCATGTGTAGTGATACACCATGTTGCACTGGGTGCCAGTCTCTTCAATCAAAGAGATAACAACAACTTCAGCATCACAGTTGTCAGTGAAAGTAACCACAGCTGGAGACCATGAATCGTTGCAACCATAGGTATCATCCACTGGATCGTTTGAAGCAACAGGTGCCTCAGAATCGGTAACAACAATTGTCTGGTTAAAATAAGAAGAGTTGTTGCATGCATCTATAGCTGCGTAGTGACGAATCACTGAGTATGAACATCCAATACCAGATGGCTCATCATAAAGTATTGTGATGGTTGCATCGCTGCAGTCGTCTGTTGCAGTCACGTAAATTCCGTCAGCTGTAATATCATTGCATGAGATTGTGATTGTAGCATCACCGCTGAATTCAGGAGCAGTGGTGTCATTCACGTAAATCATTTGAACTTGAGTTGTTGTGTTACCGCAATCGTCAGCAGCTGTGTAGCGACGCTCGTAAGTGCGCTGGCAGTTGTCTTGAGCAACCAATACGTCGATGTATGTGATCTCAACATCGATATCGCAGTTGTCTGAAGCACTTGCACCGGCAGCAGGCAATTCTGTTGCGCTGCACTCAATCGAAGCATCAGCTGGGAAAGCAGTGAAGATTGGAGCAAATTCATCGGTTACGTTGTAGATCGAAGTTGCGCTTGCAGTGTTACCGCAATCGTCTGTAGCTACCCAAGTACGAACAATAGTGTATGTCTGTGGGCAGTTGCTTCCAATCAAATTGTCAGTAAAGGTTACAACAGCATCGCCGCATGCATCGAATGCCGAAGCTGTGCCATAGTCGATACCACCGTCACAAGTGAATGAACCACCTAGAGGTACTTCATCAAATATCGGGTTGCTTTGATCGAACACTGTAATAATAGCTGAAACCGAAGTAGCATTGCCACACTCGTCAGTTGCTGTCCAAACGTATGTGTATACGTGGTCGCAATCAACAATTTCCTCTGTTACATTCGAAGTCAACGTCAAGCTGTTGCAGTTGTCTGTGAATGTTGGCTCACCGATACCAATTCCACCGTTGAATGAAGAACATTCGATCGACTGGTTAGCAGGAACGTTTGAAGCTACAGGAACTGTAGTATCCACCGAGGTAACCACACGTGTTACAGAGCCCACGTTTCCGCAGTCATCTGTAGCAGTGTAAACAGTTGTAATGATTACTACACAACCATTCTGTTGTAGGGTAGTGTTCTCGGCCAACTCAAGCTCATTATCGCACTGATCAGCCCACAATGGGAAGTAAGTTGGTATGGTTTGGCCACACTCAACAGTCAATGGAGCTGGAACATTTGAGCAAACAGGAGCTACGTTGTCGGTCAACTGGATGATTTGAATCATCTCAGAGTAGTTACCACAAGCATCGGTAGCACCATAGGTACGAACGATTTCACCTGCGCAGCTTCCGCTTTGCGTTTGCTCGTCGACGATCCAAAGAACTTCCACATTTTCTGTGCAGTTATCAGTAGCTGTTACATAGATACCTTGTGCATCATCGCAAGGACGCTCGATTTCGATTTCACCTGCGAACACAGGACCTTCGGTATCAGCGATAGTGATGTTCTGAACGAAGGTTGATGAGTTACCGCAACCATCTGTTGCAGTCCATACACGGCTGATGTTCGTTTCGCAGTCATCACCGCTGATGTTGTCGTTGTATGAAACTTCAACACCGCTGCAGTTGTCTACTGCTACCGGAGTAACAACAGGCACAAACTCATTGCACTCATATACAAACGTTGATTCATTATCTGCATTGAAGATTGGTGCTGTAGAATCAGTAACATAAATGTTCTGAGTAGCTACAGCTTGATTTCCACAATTATCGGTTGCACGGTAAGTGCGCTCAACCAAATATGAACCCGCACAATTGCCGGGAACGATGTTGTCTTCAGAAGCAATCGTTACATCGCTATCGCAGTTGTCGGTAGCAGTTACCTCAGCAACCGCAGGAAGTGCATCGCCGCAATCGACAGTCGTGTTCTCAGGAAGACCAACAAATACAGGATCAGTAGTATCAACTACTGTAACCGTGCGTGTAACCGAAGCATTGTTACCGCAAACGTCAGAAACTGTGTATGTTTCTGTAATTACAGAAGTACATCCATCAGAATCCGTTGTAGAAGTCATGCCAACCGTCAACTCATTGGTGCAGTTATCAACCCATGATGGGTCGAACGCTGGAATAGCCGAACCGCATTCAACAGTGATGTTCTCAGGTTGGTTGATGGCAACAGGAGCTGTTGTATCTGTCAATGTAATGATTTGCTGAACTTGAACAGTGTTACCGCAATCATCAGTCGCAGAGTAAGTGCGAACTACGCGACCTGCGCAAGCACCGCTTGCCACTTCATCTCCTACCCAAACTACTTCAACATTTGTATCGCAGTTGTCAGATGCTGTCGCGTAGATGCCTGCATAATCGTCACATGGACGATCAATTTCAGGAACGAAATCAATTACTGGAGCAGTAGTATCAAGGATAGAAATATTCTGAACGAACGAAGACTGGTTTCCACAACCGTCGGTTGCAGTCCAAGTACGTGTGATGTACGATGCACAGTTACCTGCGTTCACCTCGTCGATGTATGAAGTAGCAACTCCGCTGCAGTCATCCACTGCTACCGGTGTTACAACCGCTACGTCTTCGTCACACTCATAAACGAATGTGCTTTCATTGTCAGCATTGAAGATTGGATCAGTTGTATCTTCTACAAAGATGTTCTGTGTGAAGGTTGCAACGTTACCGCAAGCATCAGTAGCAGTGTAAACACGCTCAATCAAGTACTGACCGGCGCAGCTTCCACCAACTGTGTTATCTGAAGCAATAGCGTAAATCAAATCGCCTGTGCAATTGTCTGCAGCAACAACGATGTCAGTGCCAGGAATTGGAGAACCACAATCGATCGTGATGTTTTCAGGATTGCTGATGAATACTGGAGCAGTAGTGTCTACAACTGTAATCGTAGTAGTTGCAGTAGAAACGTTGTCGCAGTAGTCTTTTGCAGTCCAGATCCAAAGGATAGTATAGCTTCCGGCGCAACCACCTTCGATGATTTGTTGCTCAAACGTTACGGTTACTTCAGCATTGTGTCCTTCAGCGTATACACCGAAGATAGCAGATGCATCACCACAGTTGTCTGTTGTTTGGATAGCATCAACACCAGGCGCTGCAGGTACATTGCTGCACTCAACAGTTGCATCGGTTGGAACCCAAGTAATCACAGGAGCAGTAGTGTCCTGTATGTAGATAACAAATTCTTCAGTTGTTGCATTACCACAATTGTCAGTAATGGTGATAGTACGGTGAATAGTACCCAAGCAACCACCAGAAGTCATTTCATCTGAAT